>NZ_JBEXZD010000043.1:0-61357 GCF_040628575.1 Streptomyces sp. NPDC006393 | reverse complement strand
CCAATCGTTCAAAATAAAGTCATTAAAAATCCAGAAACTGTTGCTACTGCTATTCGTATTGGAAATCCTGCGAGTTGGGAGAAAGCGACTAATGCACTTAAAGAATCAAATGGATTAATTGATAGTGTAACTGATGAAGAAATTTTAGAAGCTTATCAAATGATGACATCTAAGGAAGGGGTTTTCAGTGAGCCCGCTAGTAATGCATCTATTGCAGGTTTAATTAAATTAAAACGTGCTGGTCGCTTACCACAAGGAAAAAAACCGCCCGGAATCTCCGGGCGGGGGCACCGACGTAAGGGGCGCGGGGCTGTATTCCTGTGCGGCTCCGCCGCGTGGGCGCGCCCAGCCACAGGACGACCCGCACCCGCCGGACGACGGACGACCCCGAGCTCATAGGCGCCCCCGCCGAACCACCGGAGGTGTGCGCCTCGTCTCACCTGCGCGAGAGCGCCCCCACGCGCCCTTCCCGCGGAGCGAACCCGCCGTATTGTCTAAACGTCAAACGCCCCGACTGAGGAGCCCTCATGACCGCGCCCGTCGTCCACTCGCTGCGCGAACAGATCCGCGAGCACATCGTGGAGGGGATCGTCAGCGGGCGCTGGAAGCCGGGCGAGCGGATCGTGGAGCGGCGGATCGCCACCGAGCTGGAGGTCAGCCAGACCCCCGTGCGCGAGGCCCTGCGCGAGCTGGAGTCGCTGCGGCTGATCGAGTCCGCGCCGAACAAGGGCGTGCGCGTGCGCAACCTGACCGCGGCCGACCTGGAGGAGAGCTACCCGGTGCGGGCCGGTCTGGAGGCCATCGCGGCGGAGCTGGCGGCGGAGCGCCTCGCGCAGGACTGCTCGGCCCTGGAACCGCACGTGCTGGCCCTGTACGAGGCAGACCGCAACGCCGACGGCACCGCCCAGGTCCGCCACACGGTCGGCTTCCACCGCGAACTGGTGCGCGCCGCGCACAACTCCGTGCTGCTGCACACCTGGGAGGGCCTGGGCATCGAGGTCTTCACCGCGCTGTCGATCCGCTGGCTGGGCACCGTCCAGCAGTCGTACGCGGAGGAGCACGAGGAGCTGGTGCAGGCGTTCCGCAGGCGCGACCCGCGGATCCCCGAGCTGGTGAAGGCTCATGTCCTGGGGTGCGCGCCGCGGGCGTGACCCAGGTCTCCCAGTCGAGCATCACCCCGCTCACCTGCGGAAATCATTCGAAAACGCGGCACCGCGTGCCTGCGCGCAGGGCACCCCGTGCCGACTTTCTCGGGATCGAGAGGTTTTGGCCCTCAACCCTTTGATCGATCATCGATCAGGGAGTTAGAGTCACCAACGGGCTTCCACCAGAGCCTCAGCCCTGTCCTGCCAAAGACCAAGGGCACCCCCGAACCCTTACCAGATGAGGGAACCCCCTTCGACTGAGGAAGGCGGCGACATGACCGACCCCAACGCCATCCAGCCGAGCGAGCTCGACCAGCTCCCGGACCGCGACCCCGAGGAGACCGCCGAATGGCAGGCCTCGCTGGACGCCGTCGCCGAGGCGGCCGGGCCGCACCGTGCCGCGTACCTGATGCGCCGCACACTGGAGCGTGCCGAGGGCACCGGCGTCGCCCTGCCCAAGCTCCTCGAGACGGACTACGTCAACTCCATCCCGACCGCCGCCGAGCCGGCCGTCCCCGGTGACGAGGCCATGGAGGCCCGGATCACCGCGTGGAACCGGTGGAACGCGGCGGCGATGGTCACCCGCGGCAGCAAGCACGGCGTCGGCGGCCACATCGCCACCTTCGCCTCCGCGGCCTGGCTGTACGAGACGGGCTTCAACCACTTCTTCCGCGGCAAGGAGGGCGACGGCTCCGGCGACCAGCTCTACATCCAGGGCCACGCCTCCCCCGGCATCTACGCCCGCGCCTTCCTGGACGGCCGGCTCACCGAGCAGCACCTGGACAACTTCCGTCAGGAGGCCGGCGGCAACGGCCTGCCGTCCTACCCGCACCCGCGCCGCCTGCCCTGGCTGTGGGAGTTCCCGACGGTGTCCATGGGCCTCGGCCCGATCTCGGCGATCTACCAGGCGCGGTTCAACCGCTACCTGACCAGCCGCGGCATCAAGGACGTCTCCGACTCCCACGTGTGGGCGTTCCTCGGCGACGGCGAGATGGACGAGCCGGAGTCCACCACCGCGCTCACCCTCGCCTCCCGCGAGGGCCTGGACAACCTGACCTTCGTCATCAACTGCAACCTCCAGCGCCTGGACGGCCCGGTCCGCGCCAACTTCAAGATCGTGCAGGAGCTGGAGGCCCTCTTCCGCGGCTCCGGCTGGAACGTGATCAAGACGCTGTGGGGCACCGCCTGGGACGAGCTGTTCCGGCTCGACACCACGGGCGCGCTGGTACGCCGGCTGCGCGAGGTACCGGACGCGCAGGTGCAGACGTACCAGACCCGCGACGCCGCCTACATCCGCGAGGACTTCTTCGGCAAGGACCCGGCGCTCGCCGAGATGGCGAAGCTGCTGAGCGACGACAAGATCCTCGAGTGCTTCCACCTCTCGCGCGGCGGCCACGAGTCCCGCAAGGTCTACGCCGCCTACAAGGCCGCCCTGGCGCACAAGGGCGCCCCGACGGTGATCCTCGCCCAGACGGTCAAGGGCCACACCCTCGGTGAGGGCTTCGCCTCGAAGAACGCCAACCACCAGATGAAGAAGCTGACGGTGGACGAGTTCAAGGCGATGCGCGACCGCCTGGACCTGCCGATCAAGGACAGCGACTTCGTCGACGGCCAGGTCCCCTACGGCCACCCCGGCGCCGACTCCCCCGAGGTGCGCTACCTCCAGGAGCGCCGCGCCGCCCTCGGCGGCCCCGCCCCGGCCCGCCGCGTCCACCCGCTCCCGGCGCTGCCCGCCCCGGCCGAGAAGGCCTTCGCCGCCTTCGACAAGGGCTCCGGCTCGCAGAGCGTGGCCACCACCATGGCGTTCGTCCGCCTGGTCAAGGACCTGGTCCGCGACAAGGAGACCGGCAAGCGCTGGGTGCCGATCGTCCCGGACGAGGCGCGCACCTTCGGCATGGAGTCGCTGTTCCCCTCGCTGGGCATCTACTCGCCCAAGGGCCAGACGTACGAGCCGGTCGACCGCGACCAGCTGATGTACTACAAGGAGGCCAAGAACGGCCAGATCCTCAACGAGGGGATCACCGAGGCCGGTTCGATGGCCGACTTCATCGCCGCGTCGACCGCGTACGCGACGCACGGCGAGGCGATGATCCCGTTCTACATCTTCTACTCGATGTTCGGCTGGCAGCGCACCGCCGACCAGATGTGGCAGCTCGGCGACCAGCTCGGCCGCGGCTTCCTCGTCGGCGCCACGGCCGGCCGCACCACGCTGACGGGTGAGGGCCTCCAGCACGCCGACGGCCACTCGCCGGTGATCGCGGCGACCAACCCGGCGGCGCTGACGTACGACCCGGCGTTCGCGTACGAGATCGCGGTCATCGTCAAGGAGGGCCTGCGCCGCATGTACGGCGAGGCGGCCGAGGGCGAGGACCAGGACGTCTTCTACTACCTCACCGTCTACAACGAGCCGCTGCCGCAGCCGGCCAAGCCGTCCGGCCTCGGCATCGACGAGGGCATCGTCAAGGGCCTGTACCGCTTCAACACGGCCGAGTCGGCGGGCCTGACGGTCCCGGCGAACGCCCCGCGCATCCAGCTGCTGGGCTCCGGCACGGCGATCCACTGGGCGCTGAAGGCGCAGCGGCTGCTGGCCGAGGAGTGGGGCGTGGCCGCCGACGTGTGGTCCGCGACCTCCTGGGGCGAGCTGCGCCGCGACGCGATGGAGGCCGACGCGGCCCTCCTGCGCGGCGAGGACCGGGTGCCGTACGTGCGCCAGGCGCTCCAGGGCGCCGAGGGCCCGGTGCTGGCGGTCTCCGACTACATGCGCCAGGTCCCGGACCAGATCGCGCAGTGGGTCGAGCAGGACTGGTCCTCGCTGGGCGCCGACGGCTTCGGTCTGTCGGACACCCGTGACGCGGCCCGCCGCCACTTCGGCGTGGACGCCGAGTCGATCGCCGTCGCCGCCCTGGCCCAGCTGGCCAAGCGCGGCGAGGTGAAGGCCTCGGCGGTCAAGGAGGCCCGGGAGAAGTACGGCCTGTAAGGGCTGAGGGCCGACAGGCGACGAAGGGGTACGGCACTCGCCGTACCCCTTCGCTGTCGGTGGCCCCCGGCATCATGGGCCCATGCGTGCCGCCCGTCTGATCAAAATGGTGCTGCTGTTGCAGTCCCGGCCCTCCATGACCGGCGCCGAGCTGGCCCGGGAGCTGGAGGTGTCCGAGCGGACCGTCACGCGGGACGCGCAGGCGCTGTCCGAGGCGGGTGTGCCGGTGTACGCGGACCGGGGGCGGGCCGGCGGGTACCGGCTGATCGGCGGGTACCGGACGCGGCTGACCGGGCTCGCGCGGAGCGAGGCGGAGGCGCTGTTCCTGAGCGGGGTGCCGGGGGCGCTGCGCGAGATGGGTCTCGAGGACGTGGCCTCGGCGGCCCGGCTGAAGGTGTCGGCGGCGCTGCTGCCGTCGCTGCGGGACGCCTCCCGCAGAACCGCCCAGCGCTTCCACCTGGACGCGCCGAACTGGTTCACCGAGCCGAGGACGCCCGAGCTGCTGCCCGCCGTCGCCGACGCGGTGTGGGACGACCGGCGGATCACCGCGCGCTACCGGAGCGGTCGGGCCGAGGTGGAGCGCGAGCTGGAGCCGTACGGGCTCGTGCTGAAGGCGGGGGTCTGGTACCTGTGCGCGCGGGTGGCGGGCCGGGGGTCGTACCGCGTGTACCGCATCGGCCGGTTCACGGCCGTCGAGGTGGGCGAGGAGCGGTTCGAGCGCGACGAGGACTTCGAGCTGCCCGCCTTCTGGGCGGAGCGCGCCGAGCAGTTCGCACGGTCGATCCTGCGGGCCGAGGTCGTCGTACGGCTGTCTCCGGCCGGGATGCGCGCACTGCCGTACGCCGTCGATCCCGCCGCCGCCCGGGAGGCCCTCGCCGCCGCGGGGGCGCCGGACGCGGACGGGTGGCTGACGGTGACCCTCCCGGTGGAGTCCGAGGAGGTCGCCCACGGCCAGCTCACCTCGCTCGGACCGGAGGTGGAGGTGCTGGCCCCCGGTTCGCTGCGCGAGCGCTTCGCGCGGGACGCGCTGCGTCTGGCCGCGCTGTACCGCTGACGTCTGACCGCGCTGTACCGCTGACGGCAGGCCGCCTGATAACGATCCGCCGCACTCCGCCGCACTCCGCGTGCGGGCCCCGGCCCGAGGGCCGATGCTTGACCCGTGATGGACGAGACGGAGTTCTGGGAGCTGATCGACGCCACGCGCGGGGCCGCCGAGGGGGACCCCGAGGAACAGGCGGATCTGCTGGTGGAACGGCTGCTCGAGTTCGACCCGGAGCTGGTGCTGGACTTCGCCCGTCACTTCGAGGCGCGGTACAACCGCGCCTACCGCTGGGACCTGTGGGGCGCCGCCTGGGTGCTGCTGGACGGGGCGAGCGACGACGCGTTCGACTTCTTCCGGTGCTGGCTGATCGGTCAGGGCCGGGAGGTCTTCGAGGGGGCCGTGCACGACCCGGACTCGCTCGCGGATCTCCTGGACGACTTCGACGAGGAGATCGACGGGGACGGCGAGGAACTCGGCTACGCGGCCGACGAGGCCTACGAACAGCTCACCGGCACCGTCGCCCCCGACCTCGGCATCGCGCCCGCCGCGCCCGAACCGGAGGGCTCCCCCCTCGCCTTCGAGGACGACCGGGCACTCGCCCAGCGCTATCCCAGGCTGTGGGACCGGTTCCGGGAGTGATTCCGGGGACACGGGCCCCAGGAGTGATTCCGGTGTCACGGACCCCGGGGGTCATTCCGGTGTCACGGACCCCGGGGGTCATTCCGGTGTCACGGACCCCCGGCAGTGAGGTCCTCAGCCCCGGCCCCGCCGCTCATCTCCTCCTGCCCTGGAGCCTGCCCTGGAGCCGGGCCGCCGCCTCCCGGATGGCGGGGAGCCGGACCGTGAGGGCCGCGCCCGGGCAGTCGGTGCGGAAGCCGTCGTTGTGGCCGGCCAGGGCGGGGAGCAGGGCGGTGGTGCCGACCGGGTACCGGCTGAGCGTGTTGCTGGAGACCAGGGTGACGGAGGAGCGCGGGTCGACCCCGGCCAGGCCCAGTTTCCAGGCGGCCAGCGCGGCGATCGCGTCCGTCATCGCCCGCGGCACGGGGGTACCGGCCGCGAACGTGCCGATGGCCGCGATGCCGGCCGTGCGATGGTTGAAGCCCTGGGTGTGGGCGCCGGTGACGGGGCGGTCGACGCCGCCGGCGCGGCCCTCGTAGATCGTGCCGCAGCGGTCGACGAGGAAGTTGTAGCCGATGTCGTCCCATTTGCGGGCGCCGGTCTGGCCCGCGTACAGGTAGCGGATGATGCGCGGGGTGTCGGCGCACTTGTAGTCGTTGGGCGAGTCCGTGTGGTGGACGAAGACGGCGACCACCTTGTCGTCGTAGCGCGGCGGCGGCTGCCGGTGCCGCGTCGTGGCGTCCAGCCACACCGTCCGCGGCACGATGCGCGGCCGGGGCGCGGTGTGCCGGGAGCCGGCCTGCTGCGGCGCCTCGGCCTGCGCGGGCTCCGAGCCCGGCGCCTGGGCGCGCAGCCCGTCCGGCGCTTCCAGGGCCAGTGTGTGTTCGACGCTCTGGGCTCCCAGCAGCACCGCGCCGACGGCGGTGGCGCCCGTCAGGCAGCACAGCAGTGTCACGGCGGTGCTCCGCAGCCGTTCCGGGCACCGGTGCGCCACGCCGAGCCGGCGCCGGCCTCGCGGGCCGGGCCGTCCCGGGGTGCGCCCTGCCTTCCCCACTCCACGCATGAGCTCACTGTCACCCCCATCCGGTCCGTCCGCGATGTGTGGTGTGCCACCTGGTGGAACCATCGTCCTGGTCGGGGTCGTTTCTGGTGGTACACGTACACGTGGCCGGATCCCGGATCCGCGTGCCCGAGAGAAAGGCGGCCTGCGTGGACCTGCTCGATCTCGTGCTGGTGCTGCTGATCCTGCTCTACGCGGCGTCCGGCTACCGGCGCGGACTGGTGGCCGGCTGTGTCTCGTTGGCCGGGTTCGTGGGCGGTGCGGTCGTCGGCGTGTGGGTGCTGCCGTGGGTGATGGACTTCGTCACGCGCGGGACGACGACGGCGACGGTCACCGCCGTGCTCACGGTGCTGGTCCCCGCGGTGGCCGGGCACGAGCTGGCGGGACGGCTCGCGCTGCGGCTGCGGAGCGAGCTGGACCACGGGCCGCTGCGGGTGGCCGACGGGATCGGCGGGGCCGCCGCCAACGCGGTGGCGGTGCTGATCGTGGCCTGGGTGGCGGCGAGCGTGCTGGGCGCCTCCTCGTCCCCGGTGGTGACGACGGCGATACGTGACTCGACGCTGCTGGGCGCCGTGCAAAAAGCGATGCCGGACACCACGCCGGCCTGGTTCTCGCGCGCCACCTCCGCGCTGACCGAGGCGGGCTTCCCGCAGGTCTTCAACCCGTTCGAGAACGAGCCGGCGGCGGGCGTGGCCAAGCCCTCCGGCGACAGTGTGACGGCCGCCGCCACGAACGCCGCCCGGCTCAGCACGGTGAAGATCCTGGGCACCTCCGGCAACCAGGGCCGCGAGGGCAGCGGCTTCGTGTACGCGCGGGAGCATGTGATGACCAACGCGCACGTGGTGGCGGGCATCGACGATCCGGCCGTGCGGATCGGCGGCGTGGGGCACGCGTACCAGGCGCGGGTGGTGCTGTTCGATCCGGACCGGGACGTGGCCGTGCTCTACGTCCCCGGCCTGCGCGCCCCCGTGCTGCGCTTCGACGGCACCGCCGCGCGCGGCGACGCGGCCGTGGTCGCGGGCTATCCGCAGGACGGCGGCCTGGACCTCCAGGCGGCGACGGTGGCGAACCGGATCCGGGCGACGGGCCAGAACATCTACAACACCGCCACGGTCACCCGGGAGATCTACGCGGTCCGCTCCACCGTCCGCCCCGGCAACTCCGGCGGCCCGCTGCTGACCGGCGACGGCCGCGTCTACGGCATGGTCTTCGCCCGCTCCACCTCGAACAGCGAGACGGGCTACGCGCTGACGGCGGACGAGATCGCCTCGGACGCGCGGCAGGCGGCGACGGCGACGACGGCGGTGGACACGGGCCCGCTGGTGTCCGCCTGAGTCACGCGGGACGTGTCAGGGGTTCCGGTCACAGCAGGCGGCCCATGAGCACGTCGTCGACGTAGGCGCCGTCCAGCAGGAACTCCCCCGGCTGGACGCCTTCCACGACGAAGCCCTCGGACTCGTACAGCTTGCGGGCGGCGGTGTTGTGGCCCAGCACCCGCAGGCTGAGGCGGCGGGCGCCCTGGCGGCGGGCCTCCTCGACGGCGGCGCGCAGCAGGGCGCGGCCGACTCCGGCGCCGCGCGCCTCGTGGGCGACGGCCAGGCCCCGTATCTGGCGGACGTGCGCGTTGGACGCCAGCGGTGTGGCCAGGGCCAGCCGGATGTAGCCGGCGACGGCGCCGTCCAGCTCGGCCACGAGGATCTCGTCCGGCCCGGATCGCTCGGTGAAGAAGGGCTCGTACGGCGGCTGCGGGCGCGGCTGCACGGCGTGCAGCGTGGACCAGGTGGCCCGGTCGAGCCGGGCGAGCGGGTCTTCGTCGTCGGGTGTGGCGGGGCGTATGTGGACGGCCGGCATGGAGATCACTCTACGGCGGGAGCCGAGGGACGCCCCGGAATTTCCGTGCCGCGGGCAGGATGGGCGCATGGAACGTTCGCGAATCGCGGTGGCCGGCGCGTCCGGTCTCATCGGCAGCGCACTGGTGCGGTCCCTGGTCTCGGACGGGCACGAGGTGGTGCGCCTGGTGCGCCGGGCGGCCCGGGGCCGTGACGAGGTCTGCTGGGACCCCGAGCGGCAGTACGTGGACGCGGCCGGGCTCGCCGGGTGCGACGCCGTGGTCAATCTGGCGGGCGCCGGGGTGGGCGACCACCGCTGGACCGAGGCGTACAAGAAGACGATGCGGGACGGCCGGGTGCTGGGCACGGCGGCGCTCGCGGAGGCCGTCGCCTCCCTCGACGCGCCGCCGCGGGTGTTCGTCTGCGGCAGTGCGGTCGGCTTCTACGGCGACACCGGGGAGAAGGCGGTCGACGAGAGCGCGCCGCCCGGGGACGGTTTTCTGCCCGAGCTGTGCGTGGCCTGGGAGGAGGCCGCGGCGGCGGCGCAGGAGGCGGGCATCCGGACGGTGTTCGCGCGCACCGGGCTGGTGGTGGCCCGCCGGGGCGGGGCCTGGGGGCGGCTGTTCCCGCTGTTCAAGGCGGGGTTGGGCGGGCGTCTCGGCGACGGGCGGCAGTACTGGTCGTTCATCGCGCTGCACGACGAGGTGGCGGCGCTGCGGCATCTCATCGACACCGGGAGCCTGTCGGGGCCGGTCAATCTCACCGCGCCGCAGCCGGTGACGAACCGTGAGGTCACGGCGGTGATGGGGCGGGTGCTGCGCCGGCCGACGCCGTTCGCCGTGCCGGCGCCGGTGCTGCGTGTGGTGCTCGGGGAGATGGCGGGGGATGTGCTGGGCAGCGCGCGGGTGGTGCCGAAGCGGCTGCTGGAGTCGGGGTTCTCGTTCGCGTTCCCGGGGATCGAGGACGCGGTACGGGCCGCCCTGTGATGCGGTGCGACCGTATGCGACCGCCGTGCGACCGTGCCCTGTCGATGCGCGACTGCACCTGACCGAATACGACCCTAACCTCGTGCCGAACTCGGGTATTCCTCAAGCCGGTTGAGGGCATCACAGCTCCACCGGTCGCGCAACCTCGAGGAGGGGCACGTGCTTGAGCCCGCGTACCAGGTGGATGTCGTCGTGGTGGGAGCCGGGGTCGCCGGGCTCTCGGCGGCCCATCGGCTGACCAGCGCAGGAGTAACGACCGCAGTCCTGGAAGCCGCCCCTTACGTGGGCGGCCGTATGTCGACGGAGAAGGTCGACGGGTTCCGGCTCGACCGGATCGGGCAGTTGCTGTTCACGTCCTATCCCCAACTGGGCCGGGGCCCGGGGCTGGACTCGCTCGTGCTGCGCCCCTTCGCACCGGGGGTCCTGCTGCACAGCGACGGCCGTCACCACCGCGCGGGCGCCCCGGCGGGTGGAGGGAGCGCACGGAGCGCACGGGGCGCACTTCATGCCGTGCGCGCCCTTGCGAGCGCCCCCCGGCCCTCCGCTCCCTCCAGGGGCGTCCTGACGGGCCGTGCCCTGCGCCCCGTCCCGCCCGGCACCGGGCTCCGCCCGGACACCCCGCCGGACACCGGCGCCGCCCCCGCGACACGGCTCGACGCGCCCTTCCCCGGCACCGCGCGGCCGGCGCCCCCCGGCAGGTCCCGGCCCGGACTGGGCGACCGCGCCCAGCCCTTCGGCATCGGCGCGCCCCTGCGCCTGCGCACCGCGCTCGCCCGGATCGCCGCCACTCCGGTCGAACGTCTCCTGGCCCGCCCCGAACTGCCCGCCGGCCAGGCGCTCGCGACGCGCGGGCTGCCCGCCCGCACCGTCGACGGCTTTCTGCGGCCGCTGCTGTCCGCCCTGCTGTGCGACCCGGACCTGACCACTTCCAGCCGCTGCGCGGACCTCGCCTTGCACGCCTTCGCGAGCGGCCGGCTGTGCCTGCCGGAGGGCGGCGCGGAGGTCCTGCCGGAGCTGCTCGCCGGGGCGCTGCCGCCGGGCACGGTGCACACCGGGGTCCGGGTGACCTCCGTCGCCACCAACTCGGTGACCACCGCCGAGCACGGCGAGATCCGCTGCCGCGCGGTCCTGGTCGCCACCGACGCGCGCACCGCCGCCGAGCTGCTGCCCGGTCTGCGCGTGCCGGACTTCCACCCGGTGACGGTGGTGCACCACACGACGGACGAGCCCCCGGCGACGGGCGGGCACCTGCTGCTCGACTCGGACCGCGGCGGGCCGGTCGCGCACACGGCGGTGATCAGCCACGTCGACCCGTCCCGGGCCCCCGTCGGCCGGGCCCTGGTCTCCTCGACGGTCCTGGGCGATCCCCCGGCCGACGTCGACGCCGCCGTACGCCGCCATCTGTCCCGCCTGTACGGCACCTCGACCGCCCGCTGGGAGACGCTCGCCGTCCACCACACCCGCGAGGCGGTCCCCGCGATGCGTCCCCCGCACGACCTCCGCCGTCCGGTACGCCTTCTGGCGGGCCTGTACGTCTGCGGCGACCACCGCGACACCAGCACCCTCCAGGGCGCCCTGCACTCGGCCCACCGGGCCTGCGCAGCCCTCTTGGCGGACCTGGGCGCGGGCCGCTCCCTGCACCGCGCGGACCCGGAACCGACCTCCCCGAGAGCGGCGGCGGCCTGACACCGCCCCGGCCCGGACGCGCCCGCCCATGCGCCGGACACGTCCCAACCGAGTCATGTCCGCGCCGACGTCCGCCACGCACCGGCCGACACGTGCAAACCGGAACCGAGGCGCACACCACACGGCGAGTCCGCCGCCCGGCGGACTCGCCGTGTGGCCGCACGCACCGCGGCCGCACGCGCCGTCGACGGGCCCGGCCCGGCCAGAGACGACGACTCCCACGGCCGGGCACACGCCCTGGCCGCCACGGGCCCCGTCCGGGGCGCCGCAGGCCACGCGCTCCCGCCACCGCGTCGCCCCGCGCCCTCTCTCTCATTTCTCTCAGTTCAGGGCCGCGAGCTTGTCGCGATACGTCCGTACGGCGGTCGCGTCCTTGTACGGCTCCAGGCGGCGTTCGAAGTCGCGGACGTACTCGTGGGCGCGTACCGAGCGCATCTCGGCGGCCTGGGCCGCCGCCTCGGCGGCGAGGCGGCAGGCCTGGTCCAGGTCGCCGAGGCCGAGGCGGGCGGTGGCGAGGACGACGCGGCAGAAGAGCCGGCTGCGGGCGTACGCCGGGGCGCGCATCTGGAGCGCGCGCTCGGCGTGCTGCGCGGCGGCGCGGTACTGCTGAAGGTCCCGGTGGCAGTGCCCGAACTCGTCGGAGAGCTGGGCCTCGTCGAAGGGGCGCGCCCAGAACGGCACCTCGTCGCCCGGCCGGGCGCCCTCCAGGGCGCGCTCGGCGCGCACCAGGGAGGCCGTGCAGGCGCGCACCTCGCCGAGCACGGCGTGCCCGCGCGCCTCGGCGGCGTGCAGCAGCGCCTGGACGACCGGCGGCGCCGAGGTGCCGATGCCCTGCTGGGCCACCCGCGCCAGCTGCACCGCCTCCCGCCCGTGCGCGAGGTAGACGGCCTGCCGGCTCATGGTGACCAGCACATAGGCGCCGTAGGGCCGGTCCCCGGCGGCCTGGGCGAGCCGGAGCGCCTGCACGAAGTACCGCTGCGCGAGCCCGTGCGCGGCGATGTCGTACGACGTCCAGCCCGCGAGCCGGGTGAGGTCGGCGGCCGCCGCGAACAGCTGGCGGCCCGTCTGCTCGCCGTAGGCGCCGCGCAGCATCGGCTCGCACTCGTGTTCCAGGTAGCGCACGAGCGCCTGGCGGGCGTGGCCGCCGCCGTACATGTCGTCGAGGGCGCGGAACAGCTCGCCGACCGAGCGCAGCGCGGCGACGTCCCCCGAGGTGACCCGCTGCCCGGCCTCCCGCTCGGTCTGGTCCCGGTCGGCCCGGCCGCGCTGGCGGGGCACCCCGGCGATCTGCGGCTGCCGGTCCGCGAGCGCGGCGGCCTCGGCCGGGCGGCCCTGGGCCGGGACCCGCGCGGCGGGCCCCTCGCCGCGCGCGACCCGGTCGTCGGCGCGCCCGATGAGCCAGTCCCGGCTGGGCACCACGAGACCGGCCGGGGTGAAGGCGATCTTGCGCAGTTCGGCGTGGCTGCCGGAGTCCTTGCGCCACAGCCCGCTGACGATGTCGACGGCCTCCTCGGGGGCGGCCGCGAACTCCAGCCCCGCGTAGACGGGCGCGCAGGCGTCCAGTCCGAGGTCCTGCGCGGTCAGCCGGCGGCCGAGACGCCGGGTGAAGACCTCCGCGATGAGGGCGGGTGTGGTTCCCCTCGGCTGCTGCCCGCGCAGCCAGCGGGTGACCGACGTCTTGTCGTATCTGAGGTCCAGCCCGTGTTCGAGACCGAGCTGGTCCACGCGACGGGCCAGACCTGCGTTGGAGAACCCCGCTTCTGCGATGAGCGCGGCGAGCTGGCGGTTGGGAGTGCGCTGCGCGGGTCGTTCCGTCATCTGCGGTGCGGTCTCCTGCCTTTCGGGCACGCACGCGGCCGCGTGGTGCCCGGATTGCCTGTGAGCAGCCCTTATGGCCTCATGAACGGCGCGAATGTAGCGGAGAGTGAGCAGCCGACCGCAATCTTCGCCCGGCATTCATCCGATCGTGTGAGGATTGCCCGCAGGGCTGACGCGCGACGGCCGGACGTACAGTGGCGTGGGCATGTTTCGTGCCTTACGACCTTCCAGGGAGGCGCTTGCCGTGAGTGAGCTGCGGTTCGTCCGCATGGGATTCGGTGCGGACATGGTGGATTACCAGGTCGCCTGGGACGAGCAGCGCCGGGTGCACGCCGCCCGTTTCGCCGACGAGATCCCCGACACCTGCCTCCTCCTCGAGCACCCGCCGGTCTACACCGCGGGCCGCCGCACCGCCCCCGAGGAGCGTCCCCTGGACGGCACCCCGGTCATCGACGTGGACCGCGGCGGCAAGATCACCTGGCACGGCCCGGGCCAGCTCGTCGGCTACCCGATCCAGAAGCTGCCCCGGCCCGTGGACGTGGTCGCGCATCTGCGCCGCCTGGAGGAGGCGATGATCCGGGTGTGCGCGGAGTTCGGCGTCGAGACCTCGCGCGTCGAGGGCCGCGCCGGGGTGTGGGTGCTCGGCGACCCCGTCGAGGAGCGTCCCAAGCTGGGCGGGCTCCAGCTCGACTTCGACCCGCGGACCGCCGACTCCGAGTTCGACCCCCGGCTCAACGGCCCCGAGTACGCGCCGTCGAACGCCGGCCAGCGCCGCGAGGACCGCAAGATCTGCGCCATGGGCATCCGCGTGGCGAAGGGCGTCACCATGCACGGCTTCGCGCTGAACGTGAACCCGGACACCTCGAACTTCGACAAGATCATCCCGTGCGGCATCCGCGACGCGGGCGTCACCTCCCTCTCGTACGAACTCGGCCGCGAGGTCACCATCGAAGAGGTGCTCCCGATCGCCGAGAAGCATCTGCGGGACGTGCTCGGGAACGCGGACCTCAGGCCGCGCGAGATCGAGAAGGCGTCCGCCTGACCGCACGTACGGGGAATGCACCCCGATGGCCATGGGTTGGCCATCCGTGAGGGCCATGAACATCATGGGCGTACCCTGAGGTACGCCGAGGAATCAAAGCTTTAGGGAGCCGGTCGTGTCCGCAGTCTCACCCGACGGACGCAAGATGCTGCGCCTGGAGGTCCGCAACAGCCAGACCCCCATCGAGCGCAAGCCCGAGTGGATCAAGACCCGGGCGAAAATGGGCCCCGAGTACACGAAGATGCAGAACCTCGTGAAGAGCGAGGGCCTGCACACGGTCTGCCAGGAAGCCGGCTGCCCGAACATCTACGAGTGCTGGGAGGACCGCGAGGCGACCTTCCTCATCGGCGGCGACCAGTGCACCCGGCGCTGCGACTTCTGCCAGATCGACACCGGCAAGCCCGAGGCGCTGGACCGCGACGAGCCGCGCCGCGTCGGCGAGTCCGTGGTCACCATGGACCTGAACTACGCCACGATCACCGGCGTCGCCCGCGACGACCTGGAGGACGGCGGCGCCTGGCTGTACGCCGAGACCGTGCGCCAGATCCACGCCCAGACCGCGGACCGCGAGGGCGGCCGCACCAAGGTCGAGCTGCTGGCCCCCGACTTCAACGCGGTGCCCGAGCAGCTGGCGGAGGTCTTCGACTCCCGTCCCGAGGTCTTCGCGCACAACGTCGAGACGGTCCCCCGGATCTTCAAGCGCATCCGCCCCGGCTTCCGCTACGAGCGCTCCCTGAAGGTCATCACCGAGGCCCGCGACTTCGGCCTGGTCACCAAGTCCAACCTGATCCTCGGCATGGGCGAGACCCGCGAGGAGGTCAGCGAGGCGCTCCGGCAGTTGCACGAGGCGGGCTGCGAGCTGGTCACCATCACCCAGTACCTGCGGCCGAGCGTGCGGCACCACCCGGTGGAGCGCTGGGTGAAGCCGCAGGAGTTCGTCGAGCTGAAGGAGGAAGCCGAGCAGATCGGCTTCTCGGGCGTGATGTCCGGCCCGCTGGTACGGTCCTCCTACCGCGCCGGGCGCCTGTACCGGATGGCCGTGGAGAAGCGCGGCAGCTACATCGCCGTCCAGGCGGTCTGACACCTCGTCACCCCAGCGTCCCGCCAAGGGATACCGGCAGCCGTGTGAATTCACGCACAAGAAGCTACCGGCAGGTAGTGGCCGATACGACGCGGTCCCGACCGTCGCCCCAGATCAGGGCGTCCATCAGGGCCGCGTCACCTTTTCGGCCTGCTCCATCAGGGTTTCATCGGTGTTTGACCGGTGGGTCACGCCCTGGTAACACCAAACAGTGACCCTGGACTCACGCCACGTACACCGGAGCCGTTACGAGGGGGGACCTCCACCATGCAGGCCGCGCACGTCCGCGCCACAGCCATTCCGTCCTTCACCGACGCACTGCGTGCGGTCGAGTCGCTGCTGATGAGCGGCGGCCAGCGCACCGCCCGCCGCAACGCCTGGACCTCCGTCCTGGAGGACCGCCGCCGCGCCAAGGACCGGGTCGAGGCCCAGCGCGTCCTCGACCAGTTCCCCGCCGTCCGCCCCTGACCGGCCGCCCCGGCGGTACGGACACTGCCGTCGTCGGGCGCTTGCCGGGCCACGTAGACTTCGTGGCATGGCGAGGAAGGAAACCGCAGCCGAGGCTGCCAACCCGGGGCGACTGAAACAGATCGCCCTGACGTTCAAGATGACCCGCAAGGCCGATCCGAAGATCGGTCTGATCCTGGCGGGTGTCTTCATCATCACCTTCGGGGTCCTCCTCGGGATCGGCTTCGCGATCAGCCACCCGATCTACCTGGGCATCCTGGGTCTCCTGCTCGCCTTGCTCGCGACGGCGATCGTCTTCGGACGCCGGGCGGAGCGGGCGGCCTTCGGGCAGATGGAGGGCCAGCCGGGTGCCGCGGCGGCGGTGCTGGACAACGTCGGCCGCGGCTGGACCACCACCCCGGCCGTCGCCATGAACCGCAGCCAGGACGTGGTGCACCGCGCGGTCGGCAAGGCCGGCATCGTGCTGGTCGCCGAGGGCAACCCGAACCGGGTGAAGTCCCTGCTCGCCGCCGAGAAGAAGAAGATGAACCGCATCGTGGCCGACGTCCCGGTGCACGACGTGATCGTCGGCCAGGGCGAGGGCATGGTCGAGCTGAAGAAGCTGCGCACCACCATGCTGAAGCTCCCGCGCGTGCTGACCGGCCCGCAGGTCACCGCCACCAACGACCGGCTGCGCGCCCTGGGCGACCTGATGAGCAACATGCCGCTGCCGAAGGGCCCGATGCCCAAGGGCATGCGGATGCCGCGCGGCCCGAAGGCCCGCTGATCTCCTGAGTCACGACGATGGGGGCGCCCGGTGATCCGGGCGCCCCCATCGTCGTAACTCTCAGATGCGCACCTCGGATACGCACCTCGGATACGCACCTCAGATGCGCACCTCCACGGTGCCCGCCAGCCGGTCGTGCAGGCCGCGGCCGTCGCGGTCCCAGATCAGGGGCGGGAGGGCGAGGAACAGCAGGACGGTGCGCAGGAGGGCGCGCCAGGGGTTCACCCGCCCGGTGTTCAGGGCGACCACGCGGAGGCCGAAGAGCCGCTTGCCCGGGGTGAGGCCGACGGTGCCGAGCGTGAGGACCATCAGGGCGAACAGGATCAGCGGCGCCCACACCTGGGCCGCCTTGTTGTAGCTGTCCGTGATCAGACCGTATGCGATCAGGAGGCACACGCCCCAGTCCACGACGAGCGCCCCGATGCGCCGGCCCGGGCGGGCGATCGAGTTCGGCCCCTCCTCCGGGAGCCCGAGCTGCTCACCGCGGTAGCCGAAGTCGGCACCCGCTTCTTCCATGGCCGCCCGCGGCCCGGAGAGCCACGATCCGATTGCTTGCCTGTTGTCCACCCGTCCACGGTACTGCGAGGCTGGAAGGACGGGGTCGGCCGGGGTGTCCGCGGACGTGACCCCACCCGGGCCGGTTAACTTCTGCGAAACAAATGGGTCACGCCCGAGAAATCACCCGTCCCTAGGGTCGGCATCAGCGTGTGCCACCGCACTGGCCGCACGAACGATCTACCACCCCGGCGGGACGGTCGGGAGTAGGAGGAGCTGGATGTTCCAGAACGCCGACGAGGCCAAGAAGTTCATCGCGGACGAGGACGTCAAGTTCATCGACGTCCGCTTCTGCGACCTGCCGGGCGTCATGCAGCACTTCACGGTGCCCGTTGAGGCGTTCGACCCCGACGAGGAGCTGGCCTTCGACGGATCCTCGATCCGTGGCTTCCAGGCCATTCACGAGTCCGACATGGCCCTGCGCGCCGACCTGTCCACCGCGCGCGTGGATCCGTTCCGCCGGGACAAGACCCTCAACATCAACTTCTTCATCCACGACCCGATCACGGGCGAGCAGTACTCCCGTGACCCGCGCAACGTGGCGAAGAAGGCCGAGGCGTACCTGGCCTCCACCGGGATCGCCGACACCGCGTACTTCGGCCCCGAGGCCGAGTTCTACGTCTTCGACAGCGTCCGTTTCCGCACGGCGGAGAACGAGTCGTTCTACCACATCGACTCCGAGGCCGGCGCCTGGAACACCGGCGCGCTCGAGGACAACCGCGGTTACAAGGTCCGCTACAAGGGCGGTTACTTCCCGGTCCCGCCGGTCGACCACTTCGCCGACCTGCGCGCCGAGATCTCCCTGGAGCTGGACCGGGCCGGCCTGAAGGTCGAGCGCCAGCACCACGAGGTGGGCACCGCCGGCCAGGCCGAGATCAACTACAAGTTCAACACGCTGCTGGCCGCCGCGGACGACCTCCAGCTGTTCAAGTACATCGTGAAGAACGTCGCCTGGCGCAACGGCAAGACGGCGACCTTCATGCCGAAGCCGATCTTCGGCGACAACGGCTCGGGCATGCACGTGCACCAGTCGCTGTGGAGCAACGGCGACCCGCTGTTCTACGACGAGGCCGGTTACGCGGGCCTGTCGGACACCGCCCGCTACTACATCGGCGGCATCCTCAAGCACGCCCCGTCGCTGCTGGCCTTCACCAACCCGACGGTGAACTCCTACCACCGCCTGGTGCCGGGCTTCGAGGCCCCGGTGAACCTGGTGTACTCGCAGCGCAACCGCTCCGCCGCGATGCGTATCCCGATCACCGGTTCGAACCCGAAGGCCAAGCGCGTGGAGTTCCGCGCCCCGGACGCCTCCGGCAACCCGTACCTGGCCTTCTCGGCGCTGCTGCTGGCCGGCCTGGACGGCATCAAGAACAAGATCGAGCCGGCCGAGCCGATCGACAAGGACCTCTACGAGCTGGCCCCCGAGGAGCACGCCAACGTCGCACAGGTCCCGACCTCCCTCGGCGCCGTCCTCGACCGCCTCGAGGCCGACCACGAGTTCCTCCTCCAGGGCGACGTGTTCACGCCGGACCTGATCGAGACGTGGATCGACTTCAAGCGCGCCAACGAGATCGCCCCGCTCCAGCTGCGCCCGCACCCGCACGAGTTCGAGCTGTACTTCGACGTGTGATATCGCCCCAGGTCAGAGCGGGTAACCGCTCCCCTGGGCCGTCTGTGGGCCGTCGGCCGGTTCTCCCCACGCGGGAGAGCCGGCCGACGGCTTTTCGGCTCCGGGTCTCGGGGCCTGTTCAGGCCGCGCCGTCCTGGCGCACTCGGGGCGCACTCGGAATGCCTGGTCGATGGCCTTGCGGGCCCGATCCCGGCTGTTCGGCAGCAGGCGCGTGTAGGTGCGCAGCGTGAAGCAGGGTCCGAGTGCCCGAGGTACTCGGCCAGGGCCTTCATCAGCAGGTTGCAGGCATCCGACGTCGACAACCCCATGTTGGAC
Source organism: Streptomyces sp. NPDC006393 (assembly GCF_040628575.1). NCBI lineage: Bacteria > Bacillati > Actinomycetota > Actinomycetes > Kitasatosporales > Streptomycetaceae > Streptomyces > Streptomyces sp. NPDC006393. Next base: position 42,339 of record NZ_JBEXZD010000043.1, on the reverse strand, counting down.
GCCCTCCGGATCACGGCTGATCGGCTCTGCTCCGAATACCCGTACTTGCCGAGCGCCCAGCGTGCCGCCGAGGGCAGGGTCTCTGCCATCCCTGCTTATGGTCAGCCGAGAGCTTGCAGCCATCGTCAACCGCGACTTCGCATCCGAGGCGACTGGCCGTGAGTACTTCGATCACCTGACCGCGCTGAGCCGCGATAGCTAGTGCTGAGAGCACATAGGTGGACCGGATTGGGGCGTGCGCCTCCTGTTTGCTGAGCAGGCGCTCAGACGCTACGCATCGCTCGCGCAAGGGAAACGTCACGGGGATGCAGAGGTGTCATCAACGGTCTGTTGAGCCCTGTCGTCGGGAGAGGACCAACCTGCGTCGCTCTCGGTCGATCTCGGTGACGACGACGGTGACCTCGTCGCCAACCTGGACGACCTCTGAGCGAGTTTCCACGGACGTCCGTGTGGGCTCCCGTAGGCGGACCAGTCCCTCGATTCCGTCGGCGACCTGGACGAAGATGCCGAACGGGACCAACTTGGTGATCTGTCCGTGCAGTTTCTGCCCGACCGCGATGCCGTTGGCGAATGCCTGGAAGGGATCCGGCCCCGTCGCTCGCAAGGACAGTCTGGCCTCCAGGTTCCAGGTATCAAACTGAAGGAATTCACAGGAGACCCGCTGCCCAACCTGCACGACGTCGGAGGCTGCTTCGAAGCGCCGCCAGGACAATTCCGGGATCGTGATGAACCCGACGCCGGGGAAGACTGGGTGATCGGGGCCGTCGTCCAGCGCCACGAACACGCCGAACCGTTCGACCCCTGTGACGGTGCCGGAAAGGAGCTCGCCGCAGTGCAGTGACTCCAGAAACGCCCAGAGCTCTGGGTACTCAGGCTGTCCGCCGATCACGCCCCCAGCTTTTCACTTCCCAGCCACAGCACCAGATCCCGTTACGGTTTTCTCTACCTCTTTCTCTGCCTCATCAAGCACCCGTCGTCGCTTCGCTCCTCCGGGCGGGCACACGGGGCATGAGGTCAGAACACGTCGTGGCTGGGGCGGTCGGCTCCGCGACTTCAGCCAGCCACTTTGGCGCGAGCCTCGAAGATCATGGCCCCCACGTCGTGCTTTACCGGGCAGGTCCACTCTTCTCAATACGCGTACAGGAACACGTCCATGAACAACATGAACACACCGCTCGCGAAGACGATGCCGCCGAGCACCCGGAAGAACCAGGTCGGCAGCGCACGCCGCTCGGCGTGGGTCAAGCTCATGATCTTCTGAGCCTCACGTTCCAACTTGGCCTGGCGCATGCGGATCAGCGCGTCTGTTGCGCCTCGGACGTTGAAGACGAGCGCGCCACCGTACAGCACGCCCAGCACACCAAACACGCACACGAGGATCAGGCCGCGAGCCGGCGGAGCCGCGTGGCCCGCTACGGAGAAGAGATCGACAGACATGGCGCGATCATGCCAGCCTCGTCGACTGGCAGGTCTACAAACTGCCCGACGTGTGTCAGGGCACAAGTGGGACCAGGGCCGCGCACTGTCGCCCGGCGAGTTCAGCGGCGGCAACGGTCACGCAGTCGCCTGGTTGCAGCGCCTTGGCTTCCAGGTCGAGAAGCTGATCACGTGAGTCGCAACGCTGATCGACTACGCCGTCAGAGATCAAAGACCCGGCGGGTCACTTTTTCGACGTGTGACAGGCCGCTGTCGCGAGGCAGAGAGGCAGAACCGTGAGGGCCGCCACCCGGAGACCAGTCCGGGTGGCGGCCCTCGGTCGTGCCGCGTGGGATGCCGTCACAGCAGACCGAAGAGCCCGCCGAGACCACCGAGGCCGCCAAGGCCACCGATGCTGCCGAGGCCACCGAGACCGCCAATGCTGCCGAGGCCACCGAGGCCGCCGATGCCGTCGTAGAGGAAGCCGCCGTAGCCGCCGTAGCCGCTGCCATAGCGGTCGTAGCCGCCGCCGCAGCCGCCGCCCCACGAACCGCCGCGACCGCAGTCACCGCCGCCATGGGCGGCGACATGGGCCGGGGCGACCGTCGTGGCGGACGAGGCCGCCGAGGCCGTACCCGCCGTGCCGAACGCGGCGCCACCGGCCAGAAGGACACCGGCCGCGGACATCGCGAACAGCCGCCTGACGCGTTGTGCTCTCATGGGAGTACCTTCCTTCCACCCACCGCTCGGGCGGGTTTCCGAGGCATGAGGCGGGTGGCCACGGCCGCAGCGCAAACCCTCCCCACGAGGCTAAGCGCACACCGATCGCGCAGCATCTTGAGCCGAAAGAGTGAAGGAGCGGCGCACCGGGTCGCGGCCCCGTCGGGAGCCGTGCGTTCCGCGCCGTCGTGCAACCTTCCGGCGCTTCAGGCGTCTCCTACAGACGGAAGATGATCCTTTGCCGACGAGCTGGAGTGAGGTAACGGGGATGACCGGACACGACGACCTCGAGAGCGAGTTCGATCACCGATGGGCGAACGCCGCCGAGCAGAAGGAGCCCTCCGCCCGGGCCCGGATGCTGGCCGCCCGCTGGAAGGACAACCCCCCGGCCCCGGTCCCCTTCCGCGCCGACCCGGACCCGGCCGCCCCCCGCCGTTCCTCCTGGATATCGACGGCCGTGGTCCTCGGCTGCGTCGCCGCCCTGATCCTCCTGATCGGCTACGCCCGGACCAGCGCCATGTTCTGAGTGTCCTGAGCGTGCTGAGCGTTCGGCGGGGGAGTCCGAGCATCCGGTGAGAAGGGGCCTGGGGCATGCGTCGCGAGACCGAGGACATCGAGGGCGGCGAGGCCGCGGCGGAACGGCTGGCGCAGGGCGTACCGCTGCGGGACGCCCTCGCCGTCGCCGACCCCCGCGCCTGGCTCGCGCTGGACGCCGGCGTACGGGAGGCCGACTGGTACCGGTACCGGCCGGGCCACCCGCCAGGGCCGCGCAGGGAGCACGCCGCACCCCTGCCCGCCGACCCCGCGTTGCTCGACGAGCCGCGACTCGCCCTCGCCCTGTGCCACCGCGACGGCCGGAAGCGTGAGCGGGCCCTGCGCCGGGCGGCGGCGCACCCCGGGCTGCTGCCGCTGGTGGTGATACGCGCCGCGGACTGGGCGGAACCTGCTCCCGTACGACGTACCGGGCGCAGGCCCGCACCAGGTGAGCTGCTGGAGCGGGCCCGTCGTCTCTTCAGCGACCACGTGCTCGAGCGGCGTGCCTGGGAGGCCGGGCTCGACCGCTGACGCCGCGCTCGCACGGTCCACGCGCCCCGCCGTCCCCGCAGGGTCCTTTGCCTCTGCTGGAGGCGTTCGGAACCCGTTCATGGCCGGTCTCAGGTGCACACTGGATGGCGGGACGAGTGCCTGACTGCGGGGTGATGCAAGATGCAGAGCCGCTTCCGGAGCGACCGACGGCTGACCGTGCGCATGGGGGTCACGCTGTTCCTGCTCGGGCTGCTGTACGTGGCGTTCGTGGCCGCACTGATCGTGCTGCTGAAATCCTGGGTGCTGGTCGTGGTGATCGCGGCGGTCGCCCTCGGCGCCCAGTACTGGTTCTCCGACCGGATCGCACTGTTCGCGATGCACGGCCGGGTGGTGGAGCGGGAGGAGTATCCCGAGCTGCACGCGGTCGTGGACCGGTTGTGCGCCATCGCCGACATGCCCAAGCCGGTGGTGGCCGTGTCCACCTTCGACATGCCCAACGCGTTCGCCACGGGGCGCAACCCGGACAACGCGGTGGTGTGCGTCACGACCGGGCTGCTGCGGCGGCTGGAGCCCGCCGAGCTGGAGGGCGTGCTGGCCCACGAGCTGTCGCACGTGGCCCACAAGGACGTCGCCGTGATCACCGTCGCGTCGTTCCTCGGCGTGGTCGCGGGACTGGTCGTGCGGTTCGCGTTCTACTCGGAGCTCTTCGGCGGGCGGGGCCGCAAGGACCAGAACACCCTGGCCGTGTTCGCCATGGTCATGGGCGTCTCCGCGGCCGTGTACGCGATCAGCTTCCTGCTGATCAGGGCGCTGTCCCGGTACCGGGAGCTGGCCGCGGACCGGGCGGCGGCCCTGCTGACCGGGCGGCCCTCCGCGCTGGCCTCCGCGCTCACCAAGGTCACGGGTGACATCGCCCGGATCCCGTCGGAGGACCTGCGCACCGCCCAGGCCTTCAACGCCTTCTACTTCACCCCGGCGCTGGGCTCCGAGCCCGGCATCTCCCGGTTCTTCTCCACCCACCCGAGCCTGGAGCAGCGGCTGGAGCAGCTGGGACGGATCTCCGCCGAGCTGGGCGAGGCCGCGACGCCGGGGAGGGCGGGCTGAGCATGGGGCTCCTGGACATCCTGCTCGGCCGTACGAAACCGGCTCCGCCGGACCTGGACCAGTTGTTCGGGCTGCCGTCGGCGGCGGTGACGCTGGAGGCCGCGGCGGGCCTGAGGCCGACCGGGCAGGGCGCGGTGTGCTTCGCCACGGTCGAGGGCGCCGCGTTCGAGCAGACGCACCGTGAGGTGCAGGCGCTGCTCGACGCGGACACCGACCGCACGGGCCCGCCGGTGGAGCTGTCCAAGGACGCCTACGGCTACTCCTGGCTGGTCTCCCGCCGCGCCCCGGACCAGCTGCCGGAACTCGTCAACGACCTGCACGCGGTGAACAGCGCGATGGAGGTCAACGGCTTCGGCCCCCAGCTGCTGTGCTCCCTGGTCGGCTTCGCCGACGGCGAGGCGGACGGCGAGGCGGACAACAAGGGCGAGGCGGACAGCAAGGCGGGCGGCGGCTCCGGCCGCCGTCTGGCGCTGGTCTACCTCTACAAACGGGGCACCTTCTACCCCTTCGCCCCGCTGCCCGACCGCCCGCACCAGCGTGACAACGCCCTGGAGCTCCAGCTGAAGGCCACCCTCGCCAACGACCTGCGCGTCGAACAGGACCTGAGCCGCTGGTTCCCGGTCTGGGGCGCCCCGGGCCTGTGACCCTCTCCCGGCCGGTTGTCAGTGGGATCGGGGAGGATGCTGCCCGTACGAGCGGGACGACGGGTGGAGGGCGCATGGGGCATCCGATTCGGTACGTCGACGTCGCCGAGCGGCGGGCCAGGCTGGCCCTGCGGCACCGGCTGGCCGCCGGAGCACGGGCGGGCGGTCCGGAGGAGGTCGCGACGTCCCTGGTGGCACTGCACGGCACGGACCCCGCGACGGTGTACCTGGGGGTGGCCGCGCGTCTGGCCGATCCGGTGACGGCGGTGCCGCGGACGGAGCGGGCGCTGTACGAGGACCGCGCGCTGGTGCGGATGCACGGCATGCGGCACACGGTCTTCGTGTTCCCGGCGGAGCTGACCGCCGTGGTGCACGCCTCCACCGGAATCGCCGTCGCCGCCCGCGCCCGCTCGCAGCTGATCAAGGACATGGCGGCGGTGGGCGCGCCGGACGCGGCCTGGCTGAAGGAGGTCGAGGAGTCGACGCTGGCGGCCCTGGCCCGGCGCGGTCAGGCCACGGCGGCCGAGCTCGCCGAGGACGAGCCGCGGCTGCGGGAGCAGTTCGCGTACGCGCCGGGCAAGAGCTACGAGGGCGTGCACACGGTGTCGTCCCGGCTGCTGCGCCTGCTGGGGGTCGAGGGCAAGGTCGTACGCGGCCGGCCGCTCGGTTCCTGGACGTCCACGCAGTTCCGCTGGGCCCTCGCGCCCGAGCATCCCGAGCTGGACGTCGCGGACGCCCAGAAGGATCTGCTGCGCCGCTGGCTGGCGGCCTGCGGACCGGCGACCGAGGCCGACCTGAAGTGGTGGACGGGCTGGCGGGTGACGGAGGTGCGGCGCGCGCTGGCGGCGATGGGCGCGCAGGAGGTGTCCCTCGACGAGGGCACGGGGTACGTGGTCGCCGGCGACACGGATCCGGTGGCGGTCCCCCGGGAACCGTGGGCGGCCCTGCTGCCCGCTCTCGACCCGACGGCCATGGGCTGGCAGCAGCGCGACTGGTATCTCGCGCCGGAGCTGCGGCCCGCGCTCTTCGACCGCAGCGGCAACGTGGGCCCCACGGTGTGGTGGAACGGCCGGGTGGTCGGCGCCTGGGCCCAGCGCCCCGACGGCGAGATCGCCTGGCGGCTGCTGGACCCGAAGAACACCGGCCGCGAGGCGGAGACGGCCGTCACCGAGCAGGCCCGCCTCCTCCAGGAGCTGCTCGGCCCGACCAGGGTGACGCCGCGTTTCCGCACACCGCTGGAGAAGGAGCTGGCGGCGTAGGCAGGTTCGGTTCGCCGGCCGGTCCGGGTGAGTGCCCGGACCGGCCGGCGGCGGCTCAGCGGGAGTACCGCATGAGCGCGCGCACCATGTGACAGGTGGTGTCCGACGGCGGGTGCACACCGATGAGTTCGGCCGTGCTCCGTATCGTCTCGTCGCGCGCCTGACCCGGCAGATAGACACCGGAGTCGAGCAGGGCGATGGCGAGCCGCAGGGCCTTCAGGCGGCGGTTGTGCGTGACGTACCACTCCCGCGGACGTCCGGCCGGCAACGGCCGCTTCTCCACGGGGGCGTACGGCAGGTCGAGCAGGACGGGACGCTTCGCGGTGGACTGGGTCGGCAACGGCTTCGGCTTCAGTGCGGCAGCGGGCACAGGCATCCTCCTGTCGCGTGGGGGTGCTCCACGGGGACCACGGCGACCCCGGCGACACCCTCGAACACTGCTTCTATTCTACTGCCGGCCACTGACAAAACCCCCTGGCCACAAGGCTGTCGAGGCTGGTGTGACGCAGGCGGAAGACGAGTTTTCGCGTACCGTGGCGCCATGGAGATCTGGATCAACCCGGCCTGTTCGAAGTGCCGCAGCGCGATCAGCCTGCTCGACGCCGAGGGCGCCGACTACACCGTCCGCCGCTACCTGGAGGACGTACCCACCGAGGACGAGATCCGGGCGGTGCTCGACCGGCTCGGGCTGGAGCCGTGGGACATCACCCGTACCCAGGAGGCCGACGCCAAGGAGCTCGGCCTGAAGGAGTGGCCGCGGGACGCCGGTGCGCGCGACCGCTGGATCGGCGCGCTGGCCACGCACCCGAAGCTGATCCAGCGTCCCATCATCACGGCCGACGACGGCACGGCGGTGGTGGCGCGGACGGAGGACGCGGTGCGTGACGCGCTCGGGCGGAAGGGCTGAGCCGCCTCCGGCTTCCGTCGGCTTCCTTCGCCTTCCGTCGGCTTCCTTCGCCTTCCGTCGGCTTCCTTAGCCCTCCGTCAGTTTCCTTGTGACGCACGTTACTTCGACCGACTCCCGCAACCGCTGAGTAACCTCGTTCGGCATCTCGTACATAGCGGCGTACGCTCCCCTACCTCTTCAGGAGGCGCGCATGTCGCGCAGGAGAACCCTCAGTACGAAGAAGAAGATCGCGCTGCTGGTCGGCGCGGCGGCGGTGGCGGGAGGCGGGGCCTTCGCACTGGCGGCCACGTCCAACGCCGCACAGCCGCAGAGCCCGCGCACCCTGTCCGCCGGGGACTCGACCGTCTGCCAGGGACTCGCCACCGCCCTCGGCAACAACCAGAAGTTCATCGACGGGCAGAAGGCCAACCCGGACGCCCAGTCCGAGGCCCGGATCGCCAACCGCCAGGCGGTCATCGAGGAGATCAAGCGCAAGCAGGCCGCGTCCGGCTGCACGGTTGGGGAGTCGGCTCAGGACTCCCAGACCGGCGGGCAGGCGCAGAACGGACAGCAAGCGCAGAACGGGCAGCAGGGCGGACAGCAGGCCGGCGGCGGGCAGGCAGCGCAGCCTTCGCAACCCGCGCAGACCGGTGCGGCGGGAAACTCCGGCGCCGGGGGCGCTGCCTCCGGGCAGCAGGTCTGCCAGGGCTCCACCGTCACGCTCTCGGGCGAGGGCGGTGCCCCGGCGGCGTCCAGCAACCAGTTCCCGGCGGGTACGACGCTGAAGGTCACCAACCTCGACAACAACAAGTCGACGACGGTGAAGGTCACGTCGGTGTCCGGTAGTTGCGTGCTCCTCAACAACGCGGCCTTCGAACAGGTCCGCGAGTCCGGCAAGTTCCTGATCCGGCACGCGCTGATCGAGAAGGTGGGGTGACGAGAGGACGCTCAGCCCGCCTCCAGGAAACCCGTGAGGCGGCGGCCCAGCCCGGCCGGCGCGCCCTGCGGCAGCGCGTGGTGCGAGACGTCCGGCAGTACGTCGGTCTCCCCGCGCGGCAGCGTCGCGCCCGCCCTGGCCGCCACCCGGTGGCTGTCGTGGGTCCTGCTGTTCCCGGCCAGGAGCAGCAGGACCGGCACCTCCAGTGCGCGCAGCGCCCCCGGTTCCGGGCGCGGGCCGGTCACCGGCCTGGTGGAGGGGAAGCCCGCGGCCGCCTCCTGGAGCCGGAGCCACTCCGGGTCCAGTGGGGCCGGGCCGGTCTCCCATTCCAGGAAGGCGCGGACGCGGCGCGGTGAGGGCCGCAGCAGCATGGGCAGCGCGTGCAGCAGGTACGCCGCCTCGAATCCGGCGAAGCACCGCGTCGGATCGAGGAGGAACAGGCGGCGGACCCGGCCGCGGGCGTGCAGCGCGTAGTGCAGGGCGATCCAGCCGCCGTAGGAGTGCCCGCCGAGGTCCACCCGGCGGGCTCCGAGGTGGTCGAGGACCGCGTCGAGCCAGACCGCCAGGTCGGCGACCGTACGGGGGTGGCGGTCGCCGGCCGGGGCGCTCAGCCCGGGCGCGCCGATCAGGTCGACGGCGTGCACCCGGCGGGTGCGGGCCAGGTCGGCGGCCTGGGCGTACCAGGAGAGGGAGGTCGCCCCGCCGCCGCCCGGCAGCAGGAGCAGCGGGGGCGCTTCGCGCGGGCCGCACGAGTTGACGCGCGTGTCGCCGAAGGGCGTGGCGACCGTCAGCGCCTCGCGGTCCGCCGGCCACTTGGCCAGCACCTTGCCGTACGCGGCGTGGAAGGCGTCGCTGTCGTATCCGGCCACGGGACAACCCCCTATTATCTCGTTGAGCAAGATATTCGCTGAACGAGACGATAGCGCGGGAGGTTCCCTCGTGGCGCCGGAGACCGAGCCGGAGACCGAGCCGGAATCCGAGACGGCAGCGCAGCCTGACGCGCGGCCGGACACGCGGCCGGAGATGGAGATCGTCCATCTCCTGCGCGCCGTCGCCGTCGAACTCGGCCTGCACAGCGCCCGGTTCGCGAGCCGCAACGGCATGCACGCGACGGACGTCCGGGCCCTGATCGCGCTCATGGACGCCCGGCGGGCGGGCGAGGAGATGACCGCCGGACGGCTGGGGGCCGCGCTCGGACTCAACTCGGCCGGGACGACGGCGCTGCTCGACCGCCTGGAGGGGGCCGGCCATGTGCGGCGGGTGCGCGGGGCGGCCGACCGGCGCAAGGTCGTCGTCGAGGTGGAGGAAGGCGCGGTCGAACTGGGCCGGTCCTTCTTCGGACCGCTGATCGAGCGGTCGGTGGAGCTGCTACGCGGTTACGACGACCACCAACTGGCCGCGATCCGGGGCTTTCTCGGCGGGGTACGGCAGGCCGCCGCGGCGGAGCAGTCCCCCGTTCCGTCCCCCGCCCCGTCCCCCAGCCGGTCCTCCGCCCCGCCGGCCGGGCGCTCAGCACGTGATACGTGACACAGCGGCCCCAGGTAACACGGGGTTCACACTCGGGCAACGGCCGGGAAATCGCGCGTTGACAGGCTGCGGGCATCAACGGCGGCGCTCCGGTGCCGCAGCGCCGCAGCACCCGCAAGTGCGCCCGAGTGACACCCCCGAAGGATGTGGCCCGTGAGCTTCAAGGCTGAGTACATCTGGATCGACGGCACCGCGCCGACGGCCAAGCTGCGCTCCAAGACGAAGATCCTCAGCGACGACGCCAAGGGCGGCGAGCTGCCGCTGTGGGGCTTCGACGGGTCCTCCACCAACCAGGCCGAGGGGCACTCCTCGGACCTCGTGCTCAAGCCGGTCCTCTCCTGCCCCGACCCGATCCGCGGCGGCGACGACATCCTCGTGCTGTGCGAGGTCCTGAACATCGACCTCACCCCGCACCGCTCCAACACCCGGGCCGCGCTCGCCGAGGTGGCCGAGCGGTTCGCCGCCCAGGAGCCGATCTTCGGCATCGAGCAGGAGTACACCTTCTTCAACGGCTCCCGCCCGCTGGGCTTCCCCGAGGGCGGCTTCCCGGCCCCCCAGGGCGGCTACTACTGCGGTGTCGGCGCCGACGAGATCTTCGGCCGCGAGATCGTCGAGAAGCACCTGGACAACTGCCTGAAGGCGGGCCTGGGCATCTCCGGCATCAACGCCGAGGTCATGCCGGGCCAGTGGGAGTTCCAGGTCGGCCCGCTCGCCCCGCTGGAGGTCGCCGACCAGCTGTGGGTGGCCCGCTGGCTGCTCTACCGCACCGCCGAGGACTTCGGCGTCTCCGCCACCCTGGACCCGAAGCCGGTCAAGGGCGACTGGAACGGCGCCGGCGCGCACACCAACTTCTCCACCAAGGCGATGCGCGAGGGCTACGACGCGATCATCACCGCCTGCGAGTCGCTCGGCGAGGGCTCCAAGCCGCTGGACCACGTCAAGAACTACGGCGCCGGCATCGACGACCGCCTCACCGGCCTGCACGAGACCGCCCCGTGGGACAAGTACTCCTACGGCGTCTCCGACCGCGGCGCCTCCGTCCGCATCCCCTGGCAGGTCGAGAAGGACGGCAAGGGCTACATCGAGGACCGCCGTCCGAACGCCAACGTCGACCCGTACGTCGTGACGCGCCTGATGGTCGACACCTGCTGCACCGCGCTGGAGAAGGCCGGCCAGGTCTGATCCACCGCCCGGTTCATGTGAGGGGCGCCCACCGCCGAGGTGGGCGCCCCTCACGTTGTCAGTGGCGGGTGGCACAGTGGGATCATGGAGATCGACGGGGGCCTGGCCGTCACGGTCAGGACGGAGGACGACCGCGTCCGTACGCGCCTTACGGCCGGCGAGCTGCGGGAGCTGGTGCTGCGGATCGGGGATGCCGGCGACCGTTTCCTGGTGCTTCAGCGGATACCGGACCTGCCGGATGTGTTCGCTCAGGTGTGGCACGAGGCGGGCGGGGACTGGCGGCTGGAACACCGGCGCGACGCGGACGCGTTCTTCGGCGCGCAGCTCACGGACCCCGAGCGGGTGGCCCGGCTGCTGACCGGCTGGGCGCGGCAGGAGCCCGGCTGGGACGCGGACGTGGACTGGGAGCCCATGGAGCCGGAGCCGCGTGAGGAGGTTCCCCCGCTCGGTCCGGAGGTCGCCGCGCGGGCCGAGGGCCATGTGCGGGAGATGCTCGCCGACGGCTCTCTGGGCATCCGGCGTCTGGTCGAGGAGACCGTCTACCTGATGGAGGACGCCGTCTCCGCCGCGCAGGCCAGGGAGATCGTCGAGCGGCTGTGGCTGGAGCGGGTCGCCGAGCAGGAGAGCTGGGACGGCCCCACCGACCCCGACCGTCTGGAGGAGGCGTTCGCCGCGCTGGAGCGGGCCGGCATCGTCGCCCGGGAGGACTTCACCTGCTGCCGCGGCTGCGGCATGGCGGAGATCGGGGGCGAGGTGACGGACCCGGACAGGACCCGGGGTTTCGTGTTCTTCCACCACCAGTCCACCCGCGCCGCCGCCGAGGGCCACGGCCTGACGCTGCACTACGGCGGGTTCGACGGCTCCGAGAAGACCACGGCGACCGTCGGACGCGAGGTCGTCGCGGCCCTGGAAGCGGCGGGGCTGTCCACGGACTGGGACGGCGATCCGGGCCGGGCCGTCACCGTCACGCCCCTGACCTGGCGCAAACGTCTGACCGGCTGAGCGGTGCCGGGCCGACTCCGCGTCAGGATGCGTCCAGCCAGTGAGAGACGGGTCCTGTCCGTGCGCAGTGTCTGCTTCAATGGAGCCATGGTCGGCATCCAGAAGCACCTCGCGACGGGTCGCCATGACCTCGAGCCCTTCTGGCCTTCCCGTCAGCATCACGACTTCGACCGGGTGTGTTGCCGCGCGCTGAACGCGCGGGCCCTGTAAAGCCGTACACCCCGGCCTTCGGCCAGCGCGAAACGACGTACGTCCCTCGGCGCGCCCGACCACGGACTCGCGGCCGCCGTCCCGTCCGACGAACTCCTCGCGCGAAAGAGCTGACCTCTCATGGCGACCAACCGTTCCCTCTCCTCCGCCTCCCGTTCCCTCTCCCCCGCCTCCCCGCTCGCCGCACCCGCCCGGCACCGGCTGCGCGCCGTCGACCGGGACGAGGTGGCCGACGTCGCGGACATCCTGCCGCCGGGCAGCACCTGGCTGCCCGCCCCGCAGCACACCCTGCCCACCCTGCCCGGCCGGCCGCCGATGGTCGGCTACCTGGTGCTGGTCCCCGCGGACCAGCGGCCCCCGTTCCTGCCGGTCGCGGTGCCGGAACCGACGGAGGCGGACGCGCAGCCCTCCCCGGAGGCGGACGCGCAGGCCTCCCCGGAGGCGGACGGGCCGGCCTCCCCGGAGGCGGACGCCGAGCCGCTGGTGCGGATCGACACCGTGCGGCGCACCGCCGCCGTCGCGGGCCGGCAACTCGACCTCACCTACCTGGAGTTCGAGCTGCTCGCCCACCTGGTCGCGCACCCGCACCGGGTGCACACCCGCGACCAGCTGGTCACCACGGTCTGGGGCTACGGCCATGTGGGCGACGGCCGCACCGTCGACGTCCACGTCGCCCGCCTCCGCCGCAAGCTGGGCGCCGAGCACCGCGGGACGATCCAGACGGTGCGCCGGGTCGGCTACAAGTACGCCCCTCCCCTCGGCCACTGACACGGCGTCTGCTGACGGCAGATCCGAGTTCCCTCCCGCCGCCGGACCGGGCACAGTCACCGGTATGAGACTTCTGGTGCTGGGTGGTTCGGACTTCGCGGGACGGGCCGTCGCCGAGGCGGCGGTCGGGCGCGGCTGGGATGTGACGGTCCTGAACCGGGGACGGCGGACACCGGTCCCCGGGGTGCGGTCCCTGACCGGCGACCGCACCGCGCCCGACGGGCTCGCCGCACTGGCCGCGCACGACGGCGAGAACGGCCGGGACGGCGAGTGGGACGCCGTCGTGGACACCTGGTCGGCCGCGCCCCGCCCGGTCCGCGACGCGGCGCGGCTGCTGCGGGACCGGGCCGGCCGGTACGTGTACGTGTCGAGCTGCTCCGTCTACGCCTGGGCCCCGCCCGCCGGTTACACCGAGGAGGCGCCCCTGGTCGAGGGCGCCGACGCCGACGCCGACGCGACGGACTACGCCCGCGACAAGCGGGGCGGCGAACTGGCCGCGACCGGCGCCTTCGGGCCCGACCGCGCGCTGCTGGTGCGTTCCGGGCTGATCCTCGGGCCGTACGAGAACATCGGGCGGCTGCCCTGGTGGCTGGACCGGATCGCCCGGGGCGGTCCCGTGCCGGCGCCCGGCCCCCGGGACCTGCCCCTTCAGTACGTCGACGTCCGCGACCTCGCCGCATGGATCCTCGGAGCGGTGGAACGGGAGCTGAGCGGCCCGTACAACCTGATGAGCCCCCAGGGACACGCCACCATGGGCACGCTGCTCGACGCGTGCGTACGGGCGACCGGCTCCGACGCCGAACTGCGCTGGACCGATCCGCAGGCCGTCCTCGCCGCGGGCATCGAGCCGTGGACCCAGCTGCCCGTGTGGGTGCCCCCGGGCAGCGAGGGGCACGACGCGCTGCACAGCGCGGACGTCTCCCGGGCCGTGGCGACGGGGCTGCGCTGCCGGCCGGTCACGGAGACGGTCGCCGACACCTGGAGCTGGCTGCGCGACATCGGCGGCTCCGCTCCGCGACGCCCGGACCTGCCCCCGGTGGGGCTGCCCCCGGAACTGGAGGCCAAGCTCCTGGGCGCCGGGCTGCCGGGGTCCGGTCTGCCCGACGCCGACCCCGACACCGACGCCGAAGCGGCCCCCGCCCCGGACCGCGGCCGCTGACGGCCACCGATGAGGGCCGCCGCTGACGACCACCCCCGGCGGTTCGACAACTCGTCACCAGAAAAGCCCAGTTGGTACGCCTGATGCCCGGCGGGACCGGAAGCAATTCGTGCGTCGGCTGAACACCTCTGCGACGGCATCCGTATGGAAGGGAGCCGCTTCACTCCTGTCGGGCGCCTCGATGCTGCCCCGCAAGGAAGTCAGAGGAGTTCCATGGGACGCAACACACGAAAACGCCGTACGCCGCTGGCCACGAAGGCCATAGCCGCATCGGCGGCCCTAGCGCTCGGTGGGGGCGGGCTGATCTGGGCGAACTTCTACGCATCCGCGCACGAGTCGCACAACGACGCGTGGGGGGACCGGACGAAGGCAGCGAGCGCCCAGGTGGCGACGATCTCCTGCCCGGACATCGGCCAGAAACTCTACGACGTGCCCCGCCAGGCCCGTGGCGAGGTCGACGGCGAGCTCGCCAACCTCGACCGCCAGATCACCGAGGCCTACCAGCGCCTGGCGACCACGCGGGACGCCCAGGCCAGGGACGCGAGTTTCGTCCAGAACACCATCCTGGGGCCGCTGAAGGACCGGCGGAAGGCGATCGTCGACCGGATCGTGCTGGAGATCAACCGGGCGGGCGGCCGGGCCCCGGGCAATCTGGACGGCCTCACCGCGTGCACCGGCACCCCCGCCGACAACAACCAGCAGGACGGCGGCGGCCAGCAGGGCGGCGACGGCCAGAACACCGGCGACCAGCAACAGAACGGCGACGGCCAGCAGGGCGACGGTCAGCAGCAGAACGGTGACGGCCAGAACGGCGGCCAGAACAGCGACGGCGGCCAGCAGGGCGGTGGCGACGGCCAGCAGGGCGGTGGCGGCGGCCAGGCCGGCAACGGCCCCTCCGCGGACGACTTCGTCGACATCACGACGGTCCAGCCCAACGTCCCGGCCAAGCCCCGCAGGATGCGCAACGCCTCGACCGGCACCTTCACCACCCGCTGCGGTGTGAACGCCAACAAGAACCACAACACCGACAACGTGATCGTGGCGCCCGGCGTGACCAACGGCGCGCACCACCTGCACGACTACGTCGGCAACCAGAAGGTCGACGCGTTCTCCAGCAACGACACGTTCCTCCAGGGCGGCACCAGCTGCCAGAACAAGAACGACCTGTCGGCGTACTACTGGCCGGTGGTCCGTGTGCAGGACGGCACGCAGGACTTCGACCAGAACGCCGACGGAGGCGGCAAGGAGGGCAACGTCGGCAAGATCCTGACGCCCAAGTCGGCCCAGATCAAGTACGTCGGCAGCCCGACCGGCAAGGTCGTGGCGATGCCGCAGTTCCTGCGGATCATCACCGGTGACGCCAAGGCATTCACCAACGGTCCGGCCAACGCCAACGCGCACTGGAGCTGCACCGGCTTCGAGAACAAGGTCCAGCTGACCGACAAGTACCCGATCTGCCCCGACGGCAGCGACGTGGTGCGCACGTTCGCCTTCCAGAGCTGCTGGGACGGCCAGAACATCGACAGCGCCAACCACCGCACGCACGTGGCCTTCGCCGACGCGAACGGCAACTGCCAGAACGGCTTCAAGGCCATTCCGCAGCTGACGATGCGGCTGGTGTACGCGGTGACGCCGCCGCAGATCGAGGACGGCCAGGTGAAGAACGCCTACGCGGTCGACGGCTTCCCGGAGCAGCTGCACAAGCCGATCACCGACCACGACGACTTCATCAGCGTCACGACCAACAACCTGGCGAACAAGATCGCCAACTGCATCAACTCCGGGCGCAGGTGCTGACACCCGCACACCCGCACACCCGTAGCGGGGTGTGAAGGAAGAGGAAGCGAGAAGGCCGGCGGCGGAGGGGGATCCCGCTGCCGGCCTTCCGCCTGTTCCGGGGCTCAGCCGCCGTGGCCGGCGTGCGCGTGGTGGTCGGTGCCGATCTCCACGTCGCCGCCGAGGGTGCCGCGCAGCGTCCTGACCACGCCGTCGTCGCCGACGGCGACCCACTTGCGGCCGACGAGGTAGTAGCCGCCGTAGTCCTTGGCCTCGTTGATCCACTCGCGCTGGCCGCGGTCGGTGGAGAAGGTGGCGAGGACGAACCTGCCGGTGGAGGTGGTGCAGATGGCCTGCCGGATGGTGTCGGCGTCGGTCTGGATGTCCGGCTTGCACCTCACTTCGGCGGCCAGGCTCTCCAGGCTGCCGGTCGCCACCGGCGGCACCTTCGCGGTCGCGTCGCCACCGGAGCCGCAGCCCGCCAGCGCCACCGCCGCCACGGCGGCGGCCGCCGCGAGCATCGGTCGGGTCACCCTCATCTGTTCCTCCGCTTCCGGCGGTCCCTTGCGTCGGCACACAGCCCGAGCATGCCGCGGAGGGCCCCGGCGCGGGCCCCGCCCTTCGATACGGCTCTGCCGCGCACAGCACTCAAATCGCGTGGCCCCGGGGGCACGTGTGTGCGAGGGTGGGCCGGTGAACCAGGACTGGGAAGACCGCGTGGCCGCCGCATGGGCCCGTTTCGACGACTGCTCCGAGAGCGAGGCGTCCGCGTTCCGGGCGGTGATCGACGCGCTCGTGGCCGAACTGCCGGCGGACAGTCCCGTCGGCCCGTTCGAGCAGGCGTGCGCCTGGGACTCCACCGGGCACTCGGACCGGGCCGTGCCGCTGTACCGGGAGGCGCTGGCCCGCGGTCTCGACGGCTACCGGGGCCGCCGGGCGAAGATCCAGCTGGCCAGTTCCCTGCGGAACACCGGGCAGCCGGAGGAGGGCGTCAAGCTGTTGACGCCCGAACTGGACGCCCCGTCGGACGAGTTGGACGACGCGGTGCGGGCCTGTCTGGCCCTGTGCCTGTCCGGTCTCGGCCGCGACCGGGAGGGCCTGTCGCTCGTCCTGGGCGCCCTCGCACCCCACCTGCCGCGTTACCAGCGGTCCATGGCGAACTACGCCCGTCTGCTGGTGAGTCCGGACGGCTGAGTCACCCGTCTGGCGGTGACCATTCAACGATTCGCTCGTTCTGCTGAACGTGCAGTCACAGGATGTCGCCCCGCGCCCCTCGTCCTCCTCCGAGCCGGTCGTCGACGTCGAGCAGGCCGAGGCCGCGCTCGTCGAGCACTACCCGCGGCTCGTCCGGCTCGCCTATCTGGTGCTCCCGCCGGGCCTCGGCCGCAGCCGTCGCGTTCTGACCGCGCACTCGCTCACCCAGCGCGCGCTGCCCCGGGGCCGGGCGTCGGCGTCCGCGATTCCCGCCCAGCCGGCCGGCCGCGACGCCGACCCGGGCTATGCCTTCCTGCGGGTGGCGGTGGTACGGACGGCACTGGACGCGGACCGTCCGCGCGGGCGCGGCCGGTGGCCCCGGCGCGGCCAACTGCCGCCGCTGCTGCCCCAGGTGTGGGGTCTGAGGCTGTTCCCGCGGTCGGGCGGCGCCGACGAACTGGCCCTGGACCAGACGCTCGCGGCGCTGTCCGGCCCGGCCCGCGCCGCCTATGTGCTGCGCGGGCTGGAGCGGCTGCCGGACGCCGCCGTCGGCCAGGTGCTGTCGGCGGCGGGCGTGGCCGACCCGGGCGCCGCGCTGCGGCAGGCCGACCGGGTGCCCGCGCAGTACGCGCTGCTGGACTCCCCCGAGTTCGACCCCTGCTCCCTTCAGGCCCGGCCCACCGACCTGGTGCGGCGCAGGCAGCACGCCAAGGCCGCGCTGGCCGCCGCCGCCGCGCTCGCCGTGTGCGGTGCGCTGGTCGCGCTGCCCGGCGGCGGGTGGGGCCCGGACGGCGCCGCCGCGCCCGCCTACGCGCGGAACCCGTCCGCCGAGGCCGCCCTCGACCCGGCCAAGCTGACCAGGGCGGCGCCCACCGCCTGGCGGACCGCGGCCCGTCTGGACTTCTCCGTGTGGCCGGCGCGCGGCGACCTGACCGGTGACACGGCGCTGCTGCGCCGGGCCCTCGCGGTGTGGGCCCGGCCCGGCGGGTCCGTCCATGTCTCGGCCACCCCGGGCACCGCGTCGGGCGCTCCTGCGGGGCCGCCGCAGCTGCTCTACGCCGGCGACATCGACAACGCGCACGTGGTGGTCCTCTACGACGGGCTGCGCATCGCCCGTTATGCCGAGCCGAAGCGGTCCACGGCCGGGGCCGCCCTGGACTTCGCCCGTGTCGACGGCGCCGCCGGCGCGGAGGCGTCCGCCGTGGTCCTGGACCGCCCCGACGGCAACGTCCGCTATCTGACGGCGCCCTGGGTGACGAAGGCGGCCCGGCGGGACCTCATGCGGTCGACGGCCGCTCCGGTGGACCTGGGTCTGACGGACGGCGTCACCGGCCCCCTGGCCGGTCCGGCCCAGCAGACGGGCGCCTGCACCCGGTGGAACGTGCTCCAGCTGACCGGCGACGACGGCACGCACATCCTGAGCGACCTGGGGGAACTGGTACCCGCCCACCTCACCACGGGCCGTCCGGCCGCCCCGGGCGAGGCGTCGAGCGCGGCGGGGCTGAGCACCTGGGCGCCGTTCGCCTGCTCGCTGGGCGCGGTGCGCGGGCAGGGCGTGCGGTCGGTCAACGCCTGGCGGTACGCCGAGCAGCCGCTGCCCGACGCGAGCGGTCCGGCCTCGTGGGTGTGCACGCGGGCCGAGACCTGGCGCGGCGCCGGTCCCCGGGTGCTGGCCCAGTTCCGTGCGCCGGGCGGGAAGTACGGCGCGGTCGCGGCGAAGGCCGGTGACGTGCCCGCGTGCGGCGCGCGCGACCCGCATGTGCTGGCCGGTGTGCTGTGGAAGTCGGCGGGGGGTTCCTGGTACCTGCTCGCGGCGGGCGACGAGGCGACCGCGTCGGTCAGCGCGTCCGGCGGGGTGCGCGCCACCGGCCGGGGCAACCTGCTCGCCGTGCGCGCCGGGCAGGGCGCACGGGCGGACCTGAAGGGCACGCTGGCCGACGGCCGTACGCTCGGCGTGCTCCGTTAGGGCCCTGGCGCGCACTGCCCGTTGCGACCGGCGCCTGTGAACCGGGCGCTGGATCCGGCCGGTTCGCGGCCGGATCCGATCGGTAAGGTGTTCGCATGAGCACCGGGGTTCGCCGCAGAATGGGAGTCGAGGAGCGGCGGCAGCAGCTGATCGGCGTCGCCCTCGAACTGTTCAGCCGGCGCTCGCCCGACGACGTCTCCATCGACGAGATCGCGTCGGCGGCGGGCATATCGCGCCCGCTGGTCTACCACTACTTCCCCGGCAAACTCAGCCTGTACGAGGCGGCGTTGAAGCGCGCGTCGGACGATCTGGCGGCCCGGTTCGCGGAACCGCACGAGGGTCCGCTGGGGGCGCGGCTGCTGCGTGTGATGCACCGGTTCTTCGACTTCGTGGACGAGCACGGACCCGGCTTCTCGGCGCTGATGCGCGGTGGCCCGGCGGTCCCCGCGGACGGAGTCCGCTCAAAGGACCACGTCAACCACGTCTCCACGACCAACGCGCTGATCGACTCCGTGCGCCAGGCCGCGTACGACCAGATTCTCACGCATCTGCGGGTCACCGAGGCGCCCCCACGACTGGAACTGGTGGTCCGCTCGTGGATCTCGCTGGTCGAGTCGACGGCGCTGATCTGGCTGGACGGCCGGCGCATCCCGCGCGCCGAGCTGGAGCTCCAGCTCGTGCACGACTTCGCCGCGCTGGCATCGGTCAGCGCCGCCTACGACCAGGAGATGGCCGCGCTGATCGGCCCGGTCCTCAAGGAAGAGCCGGCCGACGGCCCCTTCGGGGACCTGGTCGGCCGGCTCGTCGCACTCGCCTCCTAGAGCGTCTCGCCAGTACGCGGGCCCTAGGCGTCGTACTTCCGGTAGGACGGGTCGAGGTCGCGCACCTCGGCCGACGCGTGCAGCGCCAGTCCCTCGACCGGCTTCACATGCGTGCGCAGCGCCTCGAGGACGGCCTCCGTCAGGCGCGCCTTGGTCTCGTCGGTGCGCCCGGCCAGCAGGCCGATGCTGACGTGCACGATCGCGTGGCCCTCGGCGTCCGGGCCGACGGTGGTGTCCTCGGTCCGGCGGAACTGCGTCTTGCACGCGGGGGGCTTGGCGGCCGCGATCTCGACCGTCCGGGCGTGCAGCTCCCGCGCGAAGGCACGGCGGTCGAAGGCGTCCGCCAGCCGCTCGGAGTAGTCGACGGTGATCTGCGGCATGAAAGCACACTCCTGTTCTACGGCAACCTGGACTTCAGCCTAGTTCGTGAACACCGCGACCGTACGGGCCGGAACGCTGAACGTGCCGGTCGACGCCGTGTACGACGAGGTCTTCACCACCGGGTCCGCGCCCGAGGCCTGCACCGGGTGCAGCCGGTAGTGCTCCCCGGCGAGCGTGGTGACGCGCTGCTCCTGCCGCTCGGGCGTGGCGTTGAACACCACGACCAGGTCACCGAGGCTCATGGTGATCACGCCCGGGGTCTCGTCCTTCCCCGACAGCGGGAAGCACAGCCGCGACTGCACCTGCGCCGTCGTGCCCAGCGAGAACGCCTGCTCGGCCGTACGGATCTTCAACAGGTCCCGGTAGGCGGCCGAGGCGCCCTCGATCTGGGGGCAGCCCACCTTCACCGAGGTCAGCAGCGGCTTGGCGTAGGGCCACTTGTCCTTGTTGTCGGCGGCCATGGGCAGTCCGCGCCCGAAGCCGTTGCCGTCCGCGCAGTTCCAGTGGATCGCGTTGAACCAGTCGCCGCTGTCGAAGGAGTTGCGGTCCAGCGACTTCGAGCGCAGCAGGTCGGTGCCGGCCTGGGAGAGCGCCGGGCCCTGCGAGAGCGTCGCCGTCGCCATGGCCAGGACCTGCATCCGGGCCCGGTCGGCGGCGCTCGTCGAGGCGGGCAGTTTGTAGGTCAGCGCGTCGAACAGGGACTCGTTGTCGTGCGCGTCGACGTAGGCGAGGGCGTCGCCGGGCGCGTCCGCGTAGCCGGCGGGCGAGCCGTTGTAGTCGATCTCCGCGCCGGTGACCTCCTTGCCGTCGGTGTCCGTGAAGTGGTACTTGGCGAGGTTGCCGGTCAGGCCGACCTTGATCAGGTCCTGGTAGTGCAGCAGACGGGCCTTCTGCTCGTCCTTGGTGCCGTTGGCCGTGGAGGAGTTCGGGTCGGTGTAGAGCCCGGACGCGAAGCCCTGGATGCCCGGGTCCGAGTCGAAGGGGCTGCCGCCGCGCACCGCGTCACGGGCCCGGTCGGAGAAGGTGGCGATGCCGGTGCCGGCCATGTTCTGCTGCGTGGCCTGCACGAACCGTGCGTCGTTCGCGACCTCGCCGAAGTTCCAGCCCTCCCCGTACAGGATGATCTTCTTGCCGTCCACGCCGTCCTTTTCCGGGGTCAGCGCGTCGAGGGCCTTCCTGACCGCCAGGATGTTGGCCTTGGGGTGGTGGCCCATGAGGTCGAAGCGGAACCCGTCGACCTTGTACTCCTTGGCCCAGGTGACGATCGAGTCCACGACCAGCTTGCCCATCATGGCGTTCTCGGGCGCGGTGTTGGAGCAGCAGGTGCTGTTGGCCACCGAGCCGTCGGCGAGAAGCCGCTGGTAGTAGCCGGGCACGATCTTGTCGAGGACGGAGGTGTCCGCCTGGCCGCTGGCCGCCGTGTGGTTGTAGACGACGTCCATGACGACCCTCAGCCCGTCCTGGTTGAGCGCCTGCACCATCTCGCGGAACTGCACGGTGCGGGCCGTGCCGTCCGGTTCGGTGGCGTAGGAGCCCTCGGGGACCGTGTAGTGGTAGGGGTCGTAGCCCCAGTTGTAGGCGTCCTTCGCGGCGGTCTTCGCCACGCACGCCTGCTGCTGCTCGGAGTCGGCCGGCCAGGAGGCCAGGTCGCAGTCCGGGACCGCCTGGTCGGCCTTCTTCTCCGGGATGGTGGCGATGTCGAAGGCCGGCAGCAGGTGGACGTAGGACGTGCCCGCCTTCGCCAGGTCCCGCAGATGCCTCGAGCCGTCGCTGTCCTTGTCGGTGAAGGCCAGGTAGGTGCCCTGGTCCTTGGCCGGGACGGTCTTGTCGGCGACCGAGAAGTCGCGGATGTGCAGCTCCTGGATCTGGGCGTCGCGCAGCGGTACGGCCTTCGGCTTGGCCAGGTGCGACCAGCCGCTCGGCGCCAGCGCCTTGTCGTCGAGGTCGGCGACGAGGCTGCGCTCGCTGTTCGCGGTGAGGGCGACCGAGTAGGGGTCGGTGACCTTGTTGGTGACGACCTGGCGGACGCTCGGCGCCCACACCTTCACGACGTACCGGTAGGGCTTGCCCTTCCAGGACGCCGGGCCGGTGACGGACCAGACGCCGGTGGTGTCGTCGCGGCGCATGGCGACGCTGTGGCCGTCCAGCTCCAGGGCCACGTTCTGCGCGGTCGGCGCCCACACGCTCAGGGTGGGCCGGCCGTGGTGGAAGACGGGACCGAGCTGGGCCTTGGTGGCGCTGCCCGAGTAGAGGTCGTCGAGCGCGCCGGCGAGCTGGACGCCCGTAGCCGCGAGCACGGCCCCGTTCGCGGCCCGCTGGGAGGCGACGACCTGGCCGCGCAGGGCCTGCCGCACCCGGTCGCGGTCGCGCGGGTCGACGGACCAGGCGGTGTACTCCTTCAGATGGGGGAACTTCGCCTTCTGCGCGTCCGTGAGCGTGGTCTTCGTAAGGCGCAGCCAGCGCTCGTCGTCGCTGGTCAGGGCCCCGTCCTTGACGGTGATCGAGCCGTCGGCGGAGTAGAGCAGCTGGGTGGAGGCGGCGCCGTCGGCGCCGTTCCACGCGACGGTGTCCCGGTCGATCCAGACCGCCTTGGACGTGGACAGGTCCAGGGCGCCGGCGCTGCCCGTGGGCTGCGGCAGCAGCGGCTTGTCCTGCCCGCTCACCAGCCACACCTCATGGCCGTTCGCCGCCGTGAGGTCCAGGGACTGGTCGGTGGGCAGGTCCTTCTCGTCGCCCTTGTGCAGGATGTAGCTGAGGCTGGTGGCACCGTCGGTGAGCGGTACCTCGAAGACCGCGCCATAGGAGTCAGTCTTGACCGGCTGGAGGGGTTTCGACCAGTCGGTGGGGTTCGCGGCGCCGGTCCACACGTGCAGGCCCCAGCCGTCGTAGTTCCCGTCGGCGCGGTGGTAGTGGAGGACGGCCTTGGTGGTGTCCTGCGCGGGGTAGTCGGCGGGCCGGGTGGTCTGGACGGCCTCCTTGCCCTGTTCGACCCAGACCTCGCCCGTCCTGGTGACGTCGATGGACCGGTCGGCGGAGACGTCCTTGTTCCCGTCCTTGTCGATCACCAGGAAGCCGACGTTCGAGGCGCCCGGCTTGAGCCTGACGTAGGCGAAGGCGCCGTAGGCGTCGCGGCCGGTGAAGGGGTGGCTCGCGGGCCAGGTGGTCGCCTCGCCGTCGGCGAGGTCGCCCCAGGCGTACAGGCCCCAGTCCGCGTAGTCGCCGTCGGCGCGCTTGTAGTGGACGATCGCGTAGTCGCGGGAGGAGGCGGTGGGGACCTCGGGGGCGGGCGGGGTGCCGGTGGTGGAGGCCGCGGTGGTGCTCGCCGTGCGCCCGGCCGAGTCCACGACGACCGCCTTGTAGCGCAGGGCGGTGCCGGCCGGCACGGTCTTGTCGAGGGTCTGGGTGACCTTGTAGGGGGCGTGGTCGGCGGAGCCGAGGACCTTCCAGGGCCCGTCGCCCACCTGGGCGGCGAAGACCACCCGGTTCAGCTGTCCGCCGGTGACGTCGGCGCTCAGGTCGACGGTGCCCGTGGCTCCGGCGGCCGGGGCCGTGAGGCCGATCGCCGGCTTGACGGCCGGGGCCTCGAGCCGGCCTGCGGCCTTGAGGACGACGGCGGACCCGGCCGGGACGGTGACGGTGACCTTGCGGGCGGCGTCGGAGGTCACGGTGGCCTTGGTGCCGTAGATGCCCTGGTACGCCATGTCGGCGGAGCCGGTGGCGAAGGTGGCGCTCCGGTCCTCGTCGGCGTTGTTGAGGGCGACGACGTACTCGGCGCCGCTCTTCGCGTCCGTGCGGGTGAAGGCGTAGACACCGGCGCCGTCGGCCGCGTACCGCTCGGTCTGGACGCCGTCGGTGAGGGCCGGGTTGTCCTTGCGCAGCTTCGCCAGATCGGCGATCTGCCGGTACAGCGGCGCGCCGGTGTCGTAGGAGTCGCTCGCGTGGGTGCGGTCGGTGCCGATCTCGTCGTCGTCGAGGTAGTCGGCGACCTTGGAGGCGAACATGGTCTGGCGGGCGTCCTTGTCGCCGCCGGAGCCGGTGAAGCCCTGCTCGTCGCCGTAGTAGACGACGGGGTTGCCTCGGCTGAGGAACATCAGCTCGTTGGCGAGCTCGTCCTTCTTGAGGATCTCGGCGTCGTCCGCCTTCGGGTTGTCCTGCTCCAGGAAGGACCCGATGCGGCCCATGTCGTGGTTGCCGAGGAAGGTGACCTGCTCGTAGGCGTTGGCCTTGTCGGTCGTGTACTTGTAGTCGTCGCCGAAGACGGAGGCGAGCTTCTTCGCGCTGCCGCCCTGTGAGGCGTAGGCGCGGGCCGCGTCCTGGAAGGGGAAGTCGAGGGTGGCGTCGAGGCGGCCCTGGGTGACGTAGGGGGCCGTGACGGAGGTGTCGGCGGAGTAGACCTCGCCGTACATGAAGAAGTTCCTACGGCCGTGCTGGGCGGCGTACTTGTCGAGCGCGGTCGCCCACTGGGTCCAGAACTCCATGTTCACGTGCTTGACGGTGTCGATGCGGAAGCCGTCGACGCCGAAGTCCCGCACCCAGCGCTCGTAGATCTTCTCCATGCCGCTGACGACCTCGGGGCGCTCGGTCCACAGGTCGTCGAGGCCGGAGAAGTCGCCGTAGGTGGCGTTCTCGCCGGCGTAGGTGGAGTCGCCGCGGTTGTGGTACATCGTCGGGTCGTTGAGCCACGAGGGGACCTTGAGGTTCTTCTTCGCGGCGGGAACGGTCGGCGTGTACGGGAAGGAAGAGCCGTCGACGGCGGGGAACTTGCGGCCGCCGACCGCGTAGTCGGCGTCGTCGAAGGGCCGGCCGTCCTTGGTCAGATAGGGGAAGGCGCCCTTGGAGAGGTACTGGTGGGACTGGCCCTCGTAGTCGACGACGTCGGCCGTGTGGTTGGTGATGACGTCGAAGAAGACCTTCATGCCCTTGGCGTGCGCCTTGGAGATGAGGCCGGCCAGGTCCTTGTTGGTGCCGAAGTGCGGATCGACCTGGGTGAAGTCGGTGATCCAGTAGCCGTGGTAGCCGGCCGAGGCGTCCTTGCCGGTGCCCTGCACGGGCTGGTTCTTGAAGATGGGCGCCAGCCAGATGGCGGTGGTGCCCAGGCCCTTGATGTAGTCCAGCCGGTCGGTCAGGCCCTTGAGGTCGCCGCCCTGGTAGAAGCCCTTGTCGGTGGGGTCGTAGCCGGTGGCGAGCCGGGAACCGGTCAGTCCGCCCTTGTCGTTGGACCTGTCACCGTTGGCGAAACGGTCCGGCATGACGAAGTAGAACTGCTCGCGGGTGTCGTCGTGCCGGGCGGGCTGGGCGGCGAGCGCCGCGTCCGAGGGGGGTGCCGGCGGGGTGGCGGCCCGGGCCGCCAGTGGCTGGATCAGGGCGGCGGCGAGGGCGGCGGCGGTGACGGCCGCTGCCCTTCTCGCTCGCGGGGTACGGCGCGTACGGGGCGCCGGCCATCTCGGTATCACAGGCGGTAACTCCTAGCGATTACGGCTCTTCTGGGTCCGACCCCCGCGCCGCGGCACGACCGCGGTGCCGGGCGCGCCGCGTGACCGTATCGCTGGCGAAAGCCTTACAGCAAGAGGCGTGAAAGCCCCAGCAAGAACTTTCACCGCACTCGTGAAGGTGGCGGGGGAAGGGAGTTGCGGGAAGCGGCAGCCGCCGCTGCGGGCGGTCCGGGTTGCGCCACGCTGTTCCAGGAGTGAGCGTGGACAGCAGGGGGCGGCCGAAGCAGTGCGACGCAGAGCCCGTTCGGATCGATGATGGCCAGCACCACCCGGCGACGTTTCCTCCGCCTGACCAGCGCGTCCGCGCTGGCCGCGGTACTCGCCTCACCCACAGGTCCGGTGAGCGCGAGGCCCGCGCCCGACGTCCACGGCGAGACCGGAGCGGCCGCGCCCAGGGGGTCGGCGCCCCCCTCGCCCGAGCCTGCGAACCCGACGCCCAGCGCTCCACCGGCCACGCCGCCACCCGGCCCGTCGACGCCGGTCACCACGCCCTCGACGACGCCGACCCAGCCGTCGGGCACGCCTTCGCGACCGACCGGGACGCCGAGCCCCGGCGGCACGTCACAGACCGAGGAGTCGCCCGGTCCGAGCGGGAACGGCACCTCGGCGTCCGATGCCGCGACGCGGCAGAAGGAAGAGACCGACAAGGTGACGGCGGACCTGGACCGTCAGAAGGAGCAGGTTCCCCAGGAGCTGGTCCCGAGCGTCGGGCAACTGACCGCCAGTCTGCGGGCGGTGCAGGACCCGAAGACCCCGCCGCAGGAACGCGATGCCGTCATCCGGAGCGCGCGGGCGGTGAGTTCCGCACTGAAGGTCATCGCCGATCCCGGGACTCCTGGCGCGGTGCGGGGACAGCTGACCGGACTCGTGAAACAGGTGACCTCCACACTGGACGCGGCGAACCGCCCGGGGTTGGCGCCCGAGGACCGGCGCACGGCCTTCTTCGTCGCGGACAGAACGGCGCCCGCTCTCCGCGCGATCGGCGACAGCAGGACGCCGCACGGTCTGCGGAACGATCTGGCCGGAGCCGCGAGCGGCGCGCTGTCCGCCGTGCAGCGGCCTGCCCGGCGGTCGGGGGAACCCACCCAGCAGCTACGGCAAGCCGCCCGACAGTCACATGAAGCCGCGCAGTCGGTGGCGGTGGTGGTGGCCGAGAGCAGCGACCCGAGCACGCCCGACGACGGGAAGAAGGAACTGGCGCAGAGCGCGCACGAGGCAAGCGCGTCGGTGAACAAGGCCGACGACCCCACGGCGTCGGACGAGGAACGGGACAAGGCCCGGCAAGAGGCGGACCGGCGGATCGACAGCATGGAGCGGAAGCTGGAGGAGGTGATCTCCGCTCACGGCCTGCCGGACGTCCCGCTCGGCAAGGCGGCCGAGGTCTGCACCAACGCCGTCTTCGACTCCGCCCCGCAGGACACACTCGGCAGGAATCTGAAGACCCTGCTTCCCAAGAAGTGGAGCACGGAAGGCGTCAAGGACTTCTGGAAGTCCAAGGAAAAGGGGAACGACGTCCTCGACGTCCTCACCCAGTTGCGCAACGACGCGTTCGCCGACGCCCCGATGGAAGTCGAACGGCTCGTTCCCGGGCTCGCCGAAACGGTACCGGCAAGGGAACTCTTCGGGACCCTCGGCACTCCGGCGCTCCACTGCCTGCGGGCCGCTCTGCAGCTCGACAAGGACTCGGGGATCCAGTCGGGTACCTGGGTCAAGAAGGCCGAGGAGAAGGAATAGACCTCATCAGCTCGGCCAGGGACACCTCTGAGTCCGCTTCGACCGTCGAGACACCGAACCTGGCCAGGTCCTCCTTCTCCTCCGCATTGTCGATCCCCCTGCCGTCGAGGTGGTAGGTGGAAATGGAGTACACCGGAGCGTCCTTCGGCGACCAGGTCGCCAGGACGTAATGCGTGCCGCGGGTCACGTTGACCAGGTTGTTGTTGTGGCGCACTCTGCCCAGGTACATGAGCCTGTCCCCGCACTGGTTCGCGATGCACGTCGTGCCCTTCCTCTCCTTCCACGACGCCCGCTTCTTCTTGAACTCCTCCACGTCGATCCGTCCCCGTTCCTTTCTCATGTAGGTGAGCTGGAGTTCGACGTCGAGCAGGTCGTACTTCGCGTCCATGGGGAGCTGGAACACGTGCTCCCGGGTGTCTTCCTGCCCGCTTTCGAGCAGAGTGCCGGGCTCGTAGAATCGCCCGCTGCTCATACGGGAGAAAGCGAGTCGATCGACGTGGCGTTCCGCCTCCTCATACCCCTCGCCGAAACTCTGCCTCCACTCCTTCACCGACGAGGATCCCTGCTCCGAGTACGTGGCGGTTCTGCCGTAGATCGTGAAATCATCGATGATGATGTACACCGCATACGCTCCGGTGTTCTTGACGGAGAGTTTCAGCGGGACCTGGACGAACGGGAGTCGGCGGTCCGCCCGCGCGGTGCCGAACTCCGCCTTCAGAGTGAAGTGCATGGGGGCGACCGTGGGCTGGTACAGGGTGGAATAGGCAAGGCTGAGCGTCGTGAAGAGGACCGATGCGAACACTCCGGCGGCGAATCTCCTCGGTTGCGGAACACCCTTCCACGGCCTCTCCCGGAGCAGCAGGACGAGCGCCCACACCGACCAGCACCACAGCGGCGCGAAGGCCGCCAGGTAGGGCGTGTACTGCCTCTCGTCGAGCCACATCAGGAGGAGAAGGCTGTCGGTGGCCAGCGATATGAGGACGCCGAGCAGGACGATCGCACCGGACATCCTCGACTGCCGTTTCCCCCAGAAGTCGAGCACCGAGACCGCCGCCGCGACCTGCACCAGACCGAACAGGACGAACAGGGCCCCGGTCACCCGTTGCGCGAACGTCAGCGCGCCGGAGGCGTCCGGCCATCCGATCAATCCGCTCAGGACCGCGGACGCGAGCAGTCCGGCCAGCACGAGGAGGCCGGCCGTGCGTCGTCTCCAGGCCCGGTCGGGCCACGTACCGCTGTCCCCGCCGCGCCAGTACACCGATGCCGGGTCCGTCACGTCCACGTCCGGGTGACCGAGACGGTCCAGCATGCCGCGCAGCTCACGCAGCGACCAGGTACTGCCCACGGTGTCGCCGCCCACGGTGACCCGGCGAAGGCCACGGCCGTCCGGTGCCTCCACGACGACCCAGGGACGGATGCTCATGCGACCAGCCTCGGACCGGAGCCGGGACCGCGCACGCGCGGTTGCTCCGGTCGGCCCTGGGGCCCACGGCGTCGACGCGGTGGGCCCCGGGGCGCGGACGGGTTCAGCAGCTCGGCTTGCCGGCGTAGATCGCCAGCGCCGTGTTCGCGCCGAGGGAGGCGGTGAACTGCCCGCTGGAGTTCACCGTCACCGATGTCCTGTTCTGCACGTTGCAGTACGTGCCCGCCGGGAGGGACGTCTGGTAGGTGCGGGTCAGGGTGTACGACTCGTGGTTGATGGCGACGTAGCCCTTGCTGCCGCGGCCGAAGGCGATCGCGTCGGCGCCGTCGTCCCACCAGTTGGTGACCGCCTGGCCGCGGGTGGCGTTGCGGAAGGCGACCATGGACATGATCTCGGGCCACTTGTGCTGGCACTTCCAGCCGTCCTGCCAGCAGGCGCCCACCTGACCGCCGTTCGGCGGGCCCGCGTCCGGGTCGGACCACTCGTAGCCGGAGTTGATGTCGGGCGCGCCGTAGGGCCAGGCGAGCATGAAGACGTTGGCCAGGGTGTAGTTGGCGCCGTCCTTGTAGTTGAGCGTGGAGCCGTTGCGCTCGGTGTCGTGGTTGTCGACGAAGACGCCGGCGACCGAGTTGCTCAGGTAGCCCCAGCCCTCACCGTAGTTCTTGAGGTAGGCGAGGTTCTCGTTGTTGAAGACCCGCTTGAGGTCGTAGGCGTAGCGGAACTCCTGGACGTCGCCGTTGCCGGTGTACTCGGTGGGCTGGACGGCCTCGCCGGCGCCGTAGATGACCTCCTGCTTCCAGTAGGCGTTCGGGTTGGTCAGGCGGGACTTGATGTTCGCCAGGTCGGCCGCGTCGATGTGCTTGGCCGCGTCGATGCGGAAGCCGTCGACGCCGAGGGAGAGCAGGTCGTTCATGTAGCCGGCGATGGTCTTGCGGACGTACTCCTCGCCGGTGTCGAGGTCGGCGAGGCCCACCAGTTCGCAGTGCTGGACGTTCCAGCGGTCCTGGTAGTTGCTGACCTGGGCGGTGCAGTCGTCGAAGTCGTAGACCGAGTACAGGCCGGGGTAGTCGTACTTCGTGTACGAGGAGCCGCCGGTGCCGGTGCCGCTGCCCGCGGACATGTGGTTGATGACGGTGTCGACGACGACCTTCACTCCGGACGCGTGACAGGTGCTGACCATGTTCTGGAACGAGGCGCGGTCGCCGAGCCGCCCTGCGATCTTGTAGCTGACCGGCTGGTACGACGTCCACCACTGCGAGCCCTGTATGTGCTCGGCGGGCGGGGAGACCTGGACGTAGCCGTAGCCGGCCGGTCCGAGGGTGCTGGTGCACTCCTTGGCGACGGAGGCGTAGTTCCACTCGAAGAGGACGGCGGTGACGTCCTTGGTGCCGGGCGGGGAGGCGTCGGCGGTCGTCGGGGTCATGACAATGGTGGCCGCCGCGAGCGCGAGGGCGCCGGAAAGGGATCTGCGTGCCATGTGGGGGTCCTTCTCCGTTGAAGGCTCGTTGAAGGCGCTTGCTGAAAGCTCCAGCAAGAATTTCCGTGACGCAGATGGTAAGGGCCCGCTGCCGGAAAGGGCAGCGGGCCGGAGGAAGTTGAGGCCAAAAGTTTTGCGGAGCGGCCGTCAGGCCGTGGTCCACCACACCGTCGTGTCGGCCGGGACCTTCGTCTCGTCGTCGGCCTCGGTGAACTCGCCGCTGGCGAGCAGGACCCGCCCGTAGGACGGGGTCGTCACGGACTCGCCCGTCGTGTTGGCCACGCAGACGAAGTCGCCGCGCCGGAAGGCCAGGACGCCCTCGGGGGCGCGCAGCCACTGGACCGAGTCGCCCGCGCCGAGGTCGGGCCGCGCACGGCGGACGCTCAGCGCGGAGCGGTACAGCTCCAGGGTGGAGCCGGGCACGCCCTGCTGGGCCTCGACGCTCAGCTCGCCCCAGGTCGTGGGCTGCGGCAGCCAGCTGCCCCCGCCGCCGAAGCCGTACGAGGAGCCCGCGCGGGTCCACGGGATCGGCACCCGGCAGCCGTCGCGGAAGCCGTCCTGGCCGGCGCCGCGGAAGTACGCCGGGTCCTGGCGCACCTCGTCGGGCAGGTCGACGACGTCCGGCAGGCCCAGTTCCTCGCCCTGGTAGACGTAGGCCGAGCCGGGCAGGGCGAGCATGAGGAGAGTGGCGGCCCTGGCCCTGCGCAGGCCCAGCGCGCGGTCGCCCGCCGTGCGGATCTGGGTGCCGAGGCCGGGCGGGTTGGCGAAGCGGGTGGCGTGCCGGGTGACGTCGTGGTTCGACAGCACCCAGGTGGCGGGGGCGCCGACCGGGCGCATCGCCTCGAGGGTGCGGTCGATGACCGTACGCAGCTGCCCGGCGTCCCAGTCCGTGCCCAGGTACTGGAAGTTGAAGGCCTGGTGGAGCTCGTCGGGGCGGACGTAGTTCGCGGTGCGCTCGACGGTCGGCGTCCACGCCTCGGCGACGAAGATTTTCTCGCCCGCGTACTCGTCGAGCACCTTGCGCCACTGCCGGTACACCTCGTGCACGCCGTCCTGGTCGAAGAACGGCATGACATCGTTGCCCAGCAGCTTCAGCTGGTCGTGGGTGCCGAGGTCGGGCAGGCCGTCGGCCTTGACCAGGCCGTGGGCCACGTCGATGCGGAAGCCGTCGACGCCCATGTCCAGCCAGAAGCGCAGGATCGAGCGGAACTCGTCGCCGACGGCCGGGTGCTCCCAGTTGAAGTCGGGCTGCTCGGGGGCGAACAGGTGCAGGTACCACTCGCCCGGGGTGCCGTCCGGTTCGGTGACCCGGGTCCAGGCCGGTCCGCCGAAGATCGACTCCCAGTCGTTCGGCGGGAGCTCGCCGTGCTTCCCCTTGCCGGGACGGAAGTGGTAGCGCTCGCGCAGCGGGGAGCCGGGGCCCTCAGCCACGGCGCGCTTGAACCACTCGTGCTGGTCGGAGGAGTGGTTGGGCACGAGGTCGACGATGATCCTCAGGCCCAGTCCGTGGGCGTCGCGGATCAGCGCGTCGGCGTCGAGCAGGTTGCCGAACATGGGGTCGACGGCCCGGTAGTCGGCGACGTCGTAGCCGGCGTCGGCCTGCGGGGAGGCGTAGAAGGGGCTGAGCCACACGGCGTCCACACCGAGGTCGCGCAGGTACGGCAGGCGGGAGCGGACACCCTCCAGATCGCCCATGCCGTCGCCGTTGCTGTCGGCGAAGCTGCGCGGATAGACCTGGTAGATCACCGCGTCCCGCCACCAGTCGCGGCGGTCGGCGACGGTGGCGACGGCGGAGTCGTCGGCCGGGGCTGCAGTGTGCTGCTGGCTCATGGCGTCCTTGGTACGTAACAGGGTCATTGTGGGCGTGGGTACGGCGGCTCGGGCGGGCCGGGGGTGCGAGGCGGCCGCGGTGTCAGCGGGGTCGGATGGGCACCGCGGCCGCCTACCCGCGCGCTCGGGGCACGCGGGAGTCCTGCTCCGGTGGGCGGGGCGTCAGCCCTTGGTGCCGCCCGAGGTGAGGCCGGTGACGAGGTTCCTCTGCACGAGGTAGAAGAACACCGACACGGGTATCGCGATCAGCACCGCGGTGGCGGCCATGTAGTTCCACTGGGCGTCGTGCTCGCTGACGAAGCTCTGCAGTCCGACGGCGAAGGTGTACTTCGAGTCGTCCAGCAGGAAGGTGGTGGCGAACGCGACCTCGCCGACGGCGGTGATGAAGTTGTAGAAGGCGGCCACGGCCAGGCCCGGGCGGGCCAGCGGCAGGATCAGCCGGAAGAAGGTGCCGAAGGGGGTGAGCCCGTCGACGCGTCCGGCCTCGTCGATCTCGAAGGGGATGGTGTCGAAGTAGCCCTTGAGCAGCCAGGCGCTGTAGGGCACGGCCGTGGTGCAGTTGATGATGATCAGGGACCAGTAGGTGTCGATGAGACCCAGATCGCTGAAGATGTCGTACATCGGCACGATCAGGATGGCGATCGGGAAGGCCTGCGTGAGCAGCAGGACCCACATCAGCTGCTTGTAACCGGGAAAGCGCATCCGCGAGACGGCGTAGCCGGTGGTGGCGGCGACGAAGACGCCGATCAGCGTGGTGCCGAGGGCCACGATCATCGTCGACTTGAACCAGTCGAAGAAGGCGGTGTCCTCGAGGACGAAGCTGTAGTTGGAGAAGGTGAGCTTGCCCAGGATCTTGCCGGGGTGCAGGTAGTCGTCCTTCTCGGGACCGAGCGACAGGAAGAAGAGCCAGGCCACCGGGGCCAGCGCGATGAGGCTCGCGACGGCGAGGCCGCCGTGCAGGAGGGCGGCGCCGAGCGGGCCGCGCTCGCCCCGCCGGCGGGTGCGGCGTGGCCGCGCCGGGGCGGGGGCCGGCCCGGCCGCTGTCTTGTCGAGGGTCGTGGTGCTCATGGCGGCGGCTCCTGCGGCGTCAGACGGCGAGCTGGTCATTGCGCTTCAGCCAGCGGAAGTAGAAGGAGGTGAAGACGGTCAGGATCGACAGCAGCAGCACGCCGTACGCGGCGGACTGGGCGAAGTCCCGCGGCTGCTGTCCGAAGCCCAGCTGGTAGGCCCAGGTGACGAGGATCTGGGCGTCCGGGGCGGAGTTCTTGCCGAACAGCAGGAAGATGATGACGAACTGGTTGAAGGTCCAGATGATGCCCAGCAGTACGACGGTGGAGCTGACCGAGCGCAGGCCCGGCAGCGTGACGTGCCGGAACCGCTGCCAGGGACTCGCGCCGTCCATCTCCGCGGCCTCGTACAGCGAGGAGTCGATGGACTGAAGACCGCCGAGCAGCGAGAGCATCATGAACGGCACACCGCACCAGGTGTTGACCATGATCGCGGCGAACCGCTGCCAGAAGGTGTCCTCCAGCCACTGCGGCTGGGGCAGGTGGAGCTGGCCGAGGATCTGGTTGAGCACGCCGGAGTCGGCGAGCATGATCCGCCAGGAGAAGACGGTCACGAAGGTCGGCACGGCCCAGGGCAGCACCAGGATCAGCCGGTAGAAGGTGCGTCCGCGCAGCTTCTGGTTGAGCATCAGCGCGAGGCCGAGGCCGATGGTGTAGTGCAGGACCACGCAGGCGGCGGTCCAGAAGACGGTCCACAGGAAGTGCGACCAGAAGCGGTCGTACGCCGTCGGCCCGAACAGGATGTCCTTGTAGTTGTCCAGGCCGATGAACTTGTAGGTGGCGTCGATGTGGTTGACGCCGATGGTGCGCGCCGAGTTGAGGCTGTTGGCGTCGGTGAGGGTGAGGTAGCCGCCGCGCAGCAGCGGGTAGCCGACGAGGACGCCGAGCACGACCACCACCGGGGCGATCATCGCGTAGGCGTACCAGTTCCTGTGGAAGCCGTTCTTGAGGCGCTGGCCCAGGCCGGGCCGCGGCGCGCGGCCACCGCGGCGCTTGCCGGTGGCGCGGTCGATGGCGACTGTCATGTTCGACACCTTCGGGGAGATCAGGGGGCGGGCCTGGGCACAGGCCGGTGGCCGCCGGATCCTTCCCCCTTACAGGGGAATCCGGCGGCCACGCGGGCTCACTTGCTGAAGTCGGGCACCAGCTTGGCGATCGCGAGCTCGGCGTTGCTCAGGCCCTTGTCCAGGGACTCCTTGCCGCCGGCGATCTTGGGGAGCTCGGTGTCGAGCGGGCCCCACAGGGAGCTGTACTCGGGCAGCGCCGGGCGCGGCTGGGCGGCGGCCAGGACGCCCTGGTAGCCGGCGATGCCGGGGTCGGCCTTGACCTGGGCGGTGTAGGCGTCGCCGCGGGTGGGCAGCGTGGAGTTCTTCAGGGCGATGGTCTCCTGGGACTTCGCCGAGGTCATGAACTTCACGAACTTCAGGGCCGCGGCCTGGTGGGCCTTGTCGGAGCCGGCGTAGACCGAGAGGTTGTGGCCGCCGGTCGGGGCGCCCGCCTTGCCGGTGGAGCCGGCCGGGACGGTGGCGATGCCGAGGTTGGACTTGTCCTTGAACGCGGAGCCCTTGTAGAAGTTGGTGATCTCCCACGGGCCCTGGATGATCGCGGCGACCTTGCCGTTGACGAACGCGTCCTGGATGTGCGCGTAGGCGTCGGCGGTGGCGTCGGCCTTGTGCAGGCCCTTGCCGGAGAAGGTGCTCAGCCAGGTGCCGTAGGCCTTCTTGGCGGTGGGCGAGTTCACCGTGATCTTCTTGGCGGCGGCGTCGACGGTGTCGGTGCCCTCGCCGTACAGGAAGGACTGGGCGTAGTAGGCCTGGGTGGAGCCCCAGTAGCCGTCGACGCCGGCCTTGTCCTTGATCTTGGCGGCGTCGGACTTCAGCTCGTCCCAGGTCTTGGGCGCCTCGGTGATGCCGGCCTTCTGGAACAGGGCCTTGTTGTAGACCAGGGCCAGGGTGTCGGTGACCAGCGGCACGCCGTAGGTCTTGCCCTCGTACTGGGCCTGCGTGATCAGGTTGGGCTGGAACTGGGACTGGTCCGCGAGGGCCTCGGTGCCGTCCAGCGGCAGGAAGTAGCCCTTCTTGGCGAAGGCGGGGGTCCAGCCGACCTCGGAGCGCAGGATGTCCGGGGCGCCCTTGGAGCCGGCGGCGGTGTCGAACTTGTTCTGCGCCTGGTCGAAGGGCACGTTGACGTACTTGACCTTGATGTCCTTGTTGGCGGCCTCGAACTGCTTGACCAGGGCCTGGTACGTCGGCGCCTCGTTGGTGGCGTTGGAGGTGTCCCACCAGGTGATGGTCACCGGACCGTCGGACTTGTCGCTGCCGCTGTCGCTCCCGCCGCAGGCCGTCGCCGCGAGGGCGAGGGACGCCACCAGCGCGGTGGCCGCTATGCCACGCCGCATGAGTTCTCCTTGAGGGTGAAAGCCCGTGAACAGGAAGCGGTCCCGCCCGCTCCTGCAGACTTGCCGACTGCGCCGTTGCGGCCGCCGGGCGACGGTGAGAGTAGCCGCGCTTGTCAG
This sequence comes from Streptomyces sp. NPDC006393, assembly GCF_040628575.1. Classification (NCBI taxonomy): domain Bacteria; kingdom Bacillati; phylum Actinomycetota; class Actinomycetes; order Kitasatosporales; family Streptomycetaceae; genus Streptomyces; species Streptomyces sp. NPDC006393. The sequence continues at coordinate 6,823 of NZ_JBEXZD010000043.1, read as the reverse complement.
CGGCGCGAAAGACCTTGCAGAAAAAAAATGCAAGAAGCCGCGACAGTTACCCCGCCGTGACCTGCCGGTCCCGGCCCCGCGCCCCCGAATTCACGCGGATCGGCGGCCCCTCGGACACTTGTGCAAGACTCTGCAAGCTCTTGCCATACGGTGGCGAGGGGGGAATCATCCCGTTGCGGACCGGACGTCGGGACCGGACGCCGACCACGACACGAGGGAACGCGATGACGCAGCAGCCCACAGCGGGCCGTACAACGGCACGCACCAGGCGCCCGATCGGTGGGCACGGGGGATCGCGACCGGTACAGTCCAGTGCTGTGACCACACGGCTTGCCGACATCGCCGCGCAGGCGGGGGTGAGCGAAGCGACCGTCAGCCGCGTCCTCAACGGGAAGCCGGGCGTCGCCGCCACCACCCGCCAGTCCGTGCTGGCCGCGCTCGACGTCCTCGGCTACGAGCGCCCCGTCCGCCTGCGGCAGCGCAGCGAGGGCCTGGTGGGCCTGATCACCCCGGAGCTGGAGAACCCCATCTTCCCGGCGCTCGCCCAGGTCATCGGCCAGGCGCTCACCCGGCAGGGCTACACGCCGGTGCTGGCCACCCAGACCCCGGGCGGCTCCACGGAGGACGAGCTGACCGAGATGCTGGTGGACCGCGGGGTCGCCGGCATCATCTACGTCTCGGGTCTGCACGCGGACACCACGGCCGACATGGAGCGCTACGAGCGCCTGCGCGCCCAGGGCGTGCCCTACGTCCTGGTGGACGGCTTCTCCCCGAAGGTGCAGGCGCCGTTCATCTCCCCCGACGACCGCGCGGCGATGACCCTGGCCGTCACCCACCTCGTCTCGCTGGGCCACACCCGCATCGGCCTGGCGCTCGGCCCCAAGCGCTTCGTCCCGGTCCAGCGCAAGATCGAGGGCTTCGTCCGGGCGATGCAGGACCAACTCGACCTGACCCCGGCCGTCGTCGAGTCCGAACTGGTCCAGCACTCGCTCTACACCCTGGAGGGCGGCCAGGCCGCCGCGACGGCGCTCATCGACCGCGACTGCACGGCGATCGTCTGCGCCAGCGACATGATGGCGCTGGGCGCGATACGGGCGGCCCGGCAACGCGGCCTGGAGGTGCCCCGGGACGTCTCCGTGGTCGGCTTCGACGACTCCCCCCTGATCGCCTTCACCGACCCGCCGCTGACGACGATCCGCAAGCCGGTCCCGGCGATGGGCCAGGCGGCCGTGCGCACCCTGCTGGAGGAGATCGGCGGGACACCGGCGCCGCACAGCGAGTTCGTGTTCATGCCGGAGCTGGTGGTACGCGGCTCCACGGCATCGGCCCCAGGGGACCGCAACCGCGCCTAGCTCCTGTCTCGCCCCCAGGGGGTGTCCCGCCCCCAGGACATGCGATCCGGACCCGGCCGGGGGATGATCTGCGCAAGAAGTCTTTTCTGGCAGACTCTGTGCCCATGGGTGACACGACGGTGACGCGACCGGAAGGCCCGGAACTTCAGGCCCTTCCCCACCCCGCCACGGACGACACCCCGCCCGCCCCCACCCGTCGTCCGCGCACCCCCCGCCACCCCCGGCTGTGGTTCGAGATCCTGCTGATCGCGGTCAGTTACTGGACGTACTCGCTCATCCGCAACGCGGTTCCGGAACAGCGGGCGAAGGCGCTGGGCAACGCGGACCGGGTCTGGCACGTGGAGCACCAACTGGGCATCGCCGCCGAGCAGACGATCAACCATGCCGTCGACTCGGTGACTTGGCTGATCATCGGCATGAACTACTACTACGCGACACTGCACTTCGTGGTCACCGTGGGCGTGCTGGTCTGGCTCTACCGCAGCCACCCGGGCCGCTACGCGGCGGCGCGCCTGGCCCTCTTCGCCACCACGGGAGTCGCCCTCCTCGGCTACTACCTCTTCCCCCTGGCGCCACCGCGCCTGATGGCCGGCGGCCACTTCATCGACACGGTGCAGGTCCACCACACCTGGGGCTCCATGGCCTCCGGCGACCTCAAGCACATGTCCAACCAGTACGCCGCGATGCCCTCGATGCACATCGGCTGGTCCCTGTGGTGCGGGCTGACGCTCTTCGCCCTCACCGCCGTCCCCTGGGTACGTGTCCTCGCGGTCCTGTACCCCGCGGCCACCCTCCTCGTCATCGTCGCGACCGCCAACCACTTCTGGCTCGATGCGGTGGGCGGCGTGCTGTGCCTCGCCGTGGGCTTCACCGTCGCCCGAACCTGGTACGGGGCGCTGCCCCACGCCCTGCCGCGAAGGGCTTGGCAGCCGGCGAGAGCGTAGGCGACTCGGCGGTGCACCTGAGTGGGGGCTGCTCTGGGGTGGGAGCGCTCACCGCGCGTGCGGGGTGCCGCTGCGCCCACCCGTGCCGCCCTGCGGCACGACTGCCCGCAGCTCCGCGGGCACGGCACTGCCCGCAGCCACCACGACGGCCGCAGCCGACGCAGCGCGCCACCACGGACCCGCACCCGCCCGACGGCGGGAGCGGGGTGTGGGGGTGGGGCGCGGCCCGCCGCGTACTGCGGTCCCTCCTCCGCCCACCCCACTCCTCCGGGCCGTATGTCCGTGTGCGGCGGGCCGACCCCACCCCCACACCCCCGACCCACCCACACACAGCAGGCGCCCCCACCCACGGACCGCAGGCGCCCCACACCCCGTAGGCGCCCCGCCCACGAACCGCAGGCACCCCCCACACCCCGTAGGCGCCCCACCCCAGGGAACGGCAGACGCTGTCGGCAGCCTGTCGGTGGGATGTCGGCGCTTTGTCGGTGGGGGCTGGGACAGTCATTGCCATGACGCGAATCGACAACAAGCCCAGCGGCGCGGGCAACGCCGTGACCGTGCGGGGGCTGGTCAAGCACTACGGCGAGACCAAGGCGCTGGACGGCGTCGACCTGGACGTGCGCGAGGGCACCGTGATGGGCGTGCTCGGCCCGAACGGCGCCGGCAAGACCACCCTCGTACGCATCCTGTCCACGCTGCTGGCCCCCGACGCCGGCCAGGCCACCGTCGCCGGCTACGACGTCGTCCGCCAGCCCAGGCAGCTGCGCCGGGTGATCGGACTCACCGGCCAGTACGCCTCCGTGGACGAGAAGCTCCCGGGCTGGGAGAACCTCTACATGATCGGCCGGCTCCTGGACCTGTCCCGCAAGGACGCCCGCGCCCGCGCCGACGAACTGCTGGAGCGCTTCTCCCTCACCGAGGCCGCCCGCCGCCCGGCGAGCACGTACTCCGGCGGCATGCGCCGCCGCCTCGACCTGGCCGCCTCGATGATCGGCCGGCCCGCCGTCCTCTACCTCGACGAGCCGACCACCGGCCTCGACCCCCGCACCCGCAACGAGGTCTGGGACGAGGTCAAGGAGATGGTCGGCGACGGCGTCACCGTCCTGCTCACCACCCAGTACATGGAGGAGGCCGAGCAGCTCGCCTCCGAGCTGACCGTCGTCGACCGCGGCAAGGTCATCGCGAACGGCGGCATCGAGGAGCTCAAGGCGAAGGTCGGCGGCCGCACCCTGCGCGTACGTCCGGCCGACCCGCTGGAGCTGCGCCCGCTCGCGGCGATGCTCGACGAGCTGGGCATCACCGGCCTGGCCTCGACGACCGTGGACACCGAGACCGGCTCCCTGGTCGTGCCGATCCTCAGCGACGAGCAGCTGACCGCCGTGGTCGGCGCGGTCACCGCGCGCGGTATCACCATCGCCTCCATCACCACCGAACTGCCCAGCCTGGACGAGGTCTTCCTGTCCCTCACCGGCCACCGCGCCAGTGCCCCGCAGGACGCCCGGCCCGCCGACGCCCGCGAGGAGATCACCGTATGAGCGCGACCGCCGCAACCGCCACCGCAACCGCCCCCGCCGGCGCCACCGCCGCCGACGTCCGGATCCCGCTGCGCGGGCATCTGCGCCACACCGGCGCCCTCATCCGCCGCAACCTGCTGTGGATCAAGCAGGACCCCGAGTCGATGTTCGACGCACTGCTGATGCCGGTCGTCTTCACCCTGCTGTTCGTGTACGTCTTCGGCGGCTCGATCGGGCAGGCCCTGGGCGGCGGTCAGGACGGGTATGTGCAGTACGTCATCCCGGGCATGATCGCGATGATGAGCATGACGCTGTCCCAGGGTGTCGGCACCGGCTTCAGCCAGGACTTCAACTCCGGTGTCATGGACCGCTTCCGGTCCCTGCCGATCGGCCGCGGCTCGGTGCTGTTCGCGAAGATCACGGTGGAGCTGGTGCGGATGCTGTTCGCGACCACCGTGCTGATGATCGTCGCCGTACTGGTCGGGTTCGACATCCACCGCTGGGGCGGTCTGTTCGCCGCTGTCGGCCTGTCCGCGGTGTTCGCCTCCTCGATCATGTGGGTGTTCCTCACCCTGGGCGTGATCCTGAAGAACGCGCAGTCCGTGCAGGCGATGGGCTTCCTGGTGCTGTTCCCGCTCCAGTTCGGCTCGTCGATCTTCGCGCCGACCAAGTCGATGCCGGGCTGGCTGCAGGCCTTCACCGACTACAACCCGCTGTCCACGCTCGCGGACGCGTCGCGCGGACTGATGATCGGCGGCCCCGTGGCGCACGACCTGTGGGTGACGCTGGGCTGGTCGGTGGCGATCACGGCGGTGATGGCGCCCGTGGCCGTCCACAAGTTCCGTACCAAGACCTGACGCGCCCCGCGGGCCGGTACGGGTCACAGCAGGGCGGCGGCCTCCTCCGGGGAGAGGCCGCCGCCGTCGGCGTACGCGGCCTCGTACTCCCCCTCGCCGAGCACGCCCCGGATCCGCGCCACCACCAGGTCCCTGCAGTGACGCTCCAGGACCGAGGGGATGTGCTGGGGCGGCAGCAGCCCGTCGGCCACGGCCAGGCAGCGGGCGGCGTCGTGGGCGCGGCTGCCGCCGTCGGCGTCGACGAGGGCCAGGGCGCCGACGGTCAGGTAGGAGGAGCGCATCTGGGGCGCGATGGTCAGGGACAGCGGCTCCTGCGCCCGCCGGAACGCCCGGCGGGCCTTGTCCAGGGCGTCCTCGTGACGGCCGTCGAGCGCGTCCAGCCACGCCTCCATGCCCAGGATGAAACCGTCGAAGACGACGAAGTGGGAGAGCGTGAACTCCACGCGCAGCAGCCGCAGTTGTTCCCGTGCCTCGGGAACGCGGCCACGGGTGCTGAGCCAGCCGGCCAGGAAGAGCCGGGCGAAGGGCGTCGCCTCGTTGGCGGCGGCGCCGCCCTGCTGCTCGATCACCTCGCGCAGCAGTCGTTCGCCGCGTTCGCCCTGGCCCGCCTCCAGCAGGGCGCTGCCGAGCCGGGCGCCGAGCATCGTGACCTGGGACGGCGCGCCGAGGCGTTCGGCGTGCTCCATGGCCGCCTCGAAGTCGGCGGCGGCCCGGAGGTACTGACCGCTGCGCTCGTAGGCCTCACCGCGCGCGGAGAGAGCCTCCGTCAGCCCCCAGGAGTCCCCGAGGCGGCGGTGGATCTCCAGCGCCTCTTCGGCGTCGCGCAGCGCGTCGCCGGCCATGTCGGAGCGGTTGGCCAGCAGGTTCGCGCGCATCTGCAACGCGTTGGCGAGCTCCCATTCGAATCCGGGGGCGCTGCGGCAGGTGCGTACGGCGGCGTCGGCGATGACGCGCATCCGGTCCGTGTCGCCGGTCATGATCACGGCGAAGAACCACAGCATGCCGGGGGCGCGGCAGGTCTGCGGCATCCCGGGCTCGTAGACCTCGGAGATGATCTCGAGCTTGCGTTTGGCCGCCGGGGTCTCCCACGCTTCCAGTTCGGTGTCCATGCAGGCCAGATGGGCCAGGTGGACGCCGCGCCGGGCCTCGGCGAGCACCTCGCCGGTCATCGGCGGCGGAGTGTCCGTGCACGGCCGCCACACCGGGGCGGCGTGGCGCACCGGGTCGGTGAACGGGTCCGGGCCGAGCGCCATCACCTCGACACACCAGTTGCGGGCCTCGATGCGCACGTCCCTCATGTGCCAGTAGGCGAAGAGCGAGAGGATCAGGCACAGGGCCTCCTGCTCGTCGCGTTCGGCGACGGCGTGCCGCAGGGCGGTGCGCAGGTTCTCGTACTCCAGCTCGAACCGGGCTATGGCCTGGCGCTGGTCGGGGCCGCGCAGCAACGGGTCGGTGGTGCGGGCGAGTTCGCGGTAGTACGTCAGGTGGGCGCGCTCGGCGTCGGCGCGGCCGGCCCGCTGGTCGAGCCGTTCGCCCGCGTACTCGGCGACGGTCTCCAGCAGCCGGTAGCGCATCTCCCCGTCGGGGCCGGGGGCGGCCACCACGAGGGACTTGTCGACGAGGGAGCCGAGGGCGGTGAAGGCGGCGGGCCCGCACACGGCCTCCGCGGCGGCCAGGTCGCAGCCGCCGGCGAAGACGGACAGCCGGCCGAGCACGTCCCGCTCGTCCTCGTCGAGCAGGTCCCAGGACCAGTCGACGACGGCCCGCAGGGTCTGCTGGCGGGGCAGGACGGTACGGCTGCCCGAGGTGAGCAGGCGGAAGCGGTCGTCGAGCCGGTCGGCGATCTGGCGCGGGGTGAGCATGCGCAGCCGGGCCGCGGCGAGTTCGATGCCGAGGGGCAGGCCGTCCAGGCGCCGGCAGATCTCGGCGCACGCCGCGGCCGTCTCCTCGTCCGCGTCGATCCGGAAACCGGGCCGTACGGCCGCTCCCCGCTCGGCCAGCAGCCGTAGCGCCACCGGCTCGGGCAGCGGCTCCACCGGGCGCAGCACCTCGCCGGGCACGCCGAGGGGTTCGCGGCTGGTGGCGAGGACGGTGAGGTGCGGGCAGCGGGCCAGCAGCTCCTCGACGAGGTGCGCGGCGGCGCCGACGACGTGCTC
>NZ_JBEXZD010000042.1:0-61813 GCF_040628575.1 Streptomyces sp. NPDC006393 | reverse complement strand
AAGGCCATCGACCAGGTCTTCGACCTGCGCCCGGCCGCGATCATCCGCGACCTCGACCTGCTCCGCCCGATCTACGCCCAGACCGCCGCCTACGGGCACTTCGGCCGCGAACTGGCCGACTTCACGTGGGAGCGGACCGACCGCGTGGACGCCCTGCGCCAGGCCGCGGGCCTGTGAGGCGGGCCATGCGTCCGTCCGAGGGCCGGCGGAGCGGTGCGGGGGTTCAGGAGGGGAAGTTGGCCGGCAACACACGAGCGATGGGGACGTCCGTGACCAGCCGTGCGCTGGCCATACTCGGCGCCTTCGACCGGGGCCATCAGGCGCTGTCGCTGTCGCAGATCGCCCGCCGGACCGGGATTCCGCCGGCCACGGCGCATCGCCTCCTGGGTGAACTGCAGTCATGGGGAGCCCTGCGACGGGACGACGACAGCCGCTACCGGATCGGGCTCCGGCTGTGGGAGGTCGGTTCGCTGGCCTCGCCGCTGGCCTCCGTCCGCGATGTCGCCATGCCGTATCTGCACAGGCTGTACGAGGTGACGCGGGAGGAGGTGCACCTGGCCGTGCGGGACGGCGCCGACGCCGTCTTCGTCGAGTACCTCGGCGCGCGGCGGCACGGCACGGCCGTGGGCCACCGCGGACTGCGCAGACCGCTCGGCGAGTCGGCCGCCGGGCTCGCCCTGCTCGCCCACCAGGGCGGCCCGGCGCTCGATCCGGACGACCGCCTGGCCGAGATCCGCAGACGGGGCCGCGCGGTGCTGCCGGACCCGACGGCGCCGGGACTGCGCACCGTCGCCGTACCGGTGGTCCGGGAGGACGGCACGGCGGTGGCGGCCGTCGGTCTGTGCGTGCGGGCGCCCGAGGCGGTCGAGCGGTGGTGGGACGTGCTGACCGAGACCGCCTCCCGCATGCAGCACGCGCTGGGTCACACGGAGCGGGTGCCGTACGACCAAGCCGCCAAAGGCAGTTGGGTCGGCGCGTGAACCGCCGTCCACGCGTGATGACAGGAACGACCGGTCCGTACGCAGAGTAGTTGTAGGGTGACAGCGATGCAGGACGTGTGCCCGTGGAACCTCCTCCTTATGTGCCGCGCCGAGGGCCGTCCAGGCCGACCTCCTCGGCGCGGTGTTGGGCTTGCCCCGCGGTCGTCGGCCGTGACGACACACAACTGAGGAGCCACTCCCCCAATGCATTTCACCGGCAGTCAGCAGCAGTCCGCCGCCCGCGGTTCCTTCCCGCGGCAAAGCCCGTCCGGGATGCCCGCCGAGCGGTACACCCCCTTCACACCGGTGGACCTGCCGGACCGGACCTGGCCGGCGAAGACCGTGACGAAGGCACCCCAGTGGTGCGCGGTCGACCTGCGCGACGGCAACCAGGCGCTGATCGACCCGATGGGCTGGGAGCGCAAGATCCGCATGTTCGAGCTGCTCGTGGCCATGGGCTACAAGGAGATCGAGGTCGGGTTCCCGTCGGCCAGCCAGACCGACTTCGACTTCGTCCGGCGGATCATCGAAGAGGACCGGGTCCCGGACGACGTGGTGATCCAGGTGCTCGTCCCGACCCGCCGCGAGCTGATCGAGCGCACCTTTGAGGCGGTGCGCGGCAGTCACCACGCCATCATCCATCTGTACAACTCCACGTCCACGCTGCAGCGCCGGGTGGTGTTCGGCATGGAGCGCGACGAGGTCACCGCGCTGGCCGTGCGGGGTGCGAAGATCTGTGCGGATCTGGCCGCGAGCACCACGGACACCGGCATCAGCTTCCAGTACTCGCCGGAGTCGTACACGGGCACGGAGCTGGAGTTCGCCGCCGAGATCTGCAACGCCGTCGTCGACGTGTGGCAGCCGACCCCGGACCGCAAGGCCATCGTGAACCTGCCCGCCACGGTCGAGATGGCCATGCCGCACGTCTACGCCGACTCCATCGAGTGGATGGGCCGGCACCTCGACCGGCGCGACTCCCTCGTGCTGTCCGTGCATCCGCACAACGACCGGGGAACGGCGGTGGCGGCCGCGGAACTCGGCTTTCTGGCGGGCGCGGACCGCATCGAGGGCTGCCTGTTCGGCAACGGTGAGCGCACCGGCAACGTATGCCTCGTGACACTGGGTCTGAACCTGTTCAGCCAGGGGATCGACCCGATGATCGACTTCTCCGACATCGACGAGATCCGCCGTACCGTGGAGTTCTGCAACCAGCTCGAGGTGCACCCACGGCACCCCTACGGGGGCGACCTGGTCTACACGGCCTTCTCCGGATCCCACCAGGACGCGATCAAGAAGGGGCTGGAGGCCCTGGAGCGCGACGCCCGGACGGCGGGAGTCCCGGTGGCGGAGTTTCCGTGGGCGGTGCCGTATCTGCCGATCGACCCCAAGGACGTCGGCCGGGACTACGAGGCGGTGATCCGGGTCAACTCGCAGTCCGGCAAGGGCGGTGTCGCTCACGTCATGAAGACGGAGCACCAGCTGGACCTGCCCCGCGGTCTCCAGATCGAGTTCTCCAAGGTGGTCCAGGAGCGCACCGATCTGCAGGGGGGCGAGGTCACACCCGCGGAACTGTGGGCGGTCTTCCGTCAGGAGTACGTACTGGTGGAGGAGGCCCGCTCCGAGGACGGCACCGGCCAGGCGGCCGTCGGGGGCCGGCTCACGCTGCTCTCCCACACCAGCACCGTCTCGGACGACGGGAAGAACAACCTCGTCGCCGAGGTCCTGCTGGACGGCACCCGGCACGTCCTGGAAGGGGTCGGGAACGGCCCCATCGACGCCTTCGCCACGGCGCTGGGCGGGCTGGACCTGGATGTGCGCGTCCTGCACTACCAGGAGCACGCCATGTCCGAAGGACATGACGCCCGGGCGGCCGCCTACGCCGAGTGCGCCATCGGCCATGAGCGGCTCTGGGGTGTCGGCACCGACTCCAGCATCGTCACCGCGACGATGAAGGCCCTGGTGTCCGCGGCCAACCGCGCGTTCCGGAGGTGATCCCGCCGCGCTCCGGGACGCGTGCCGTCCGGCCCGTGTCCCGGGGCGCGTTCCGGTGCCCGTCCGCATGGCACCCCTCCGCATGGCGCCCCTCCGCCGACCGGCCTCAGACCTGTCCGCGCCGGACGCCGAACAGGCCGTAGCCGACGAGCAGCGCCGCGGCGAGCACCAGGGCGGCGTCGAGGCCGAGGCCGAGATGGAGCCCGCCGAGCATCGCGCTCTCGGTGTCCCGTCCGGCGTCCCGCAAGGCGTTGACCCGGCCGGCCAGGACGGCGCTGAGGACGGGGATGCCGATGGTGATGCCGAGCTGCTGCGAGCTGGTGATGAGGCCTCCGGCCAGGCCTTGTTCGTCGTCGGACAGCCCGGATGTGGCGTTGATGCCGTACGACACGACGACCGACATGTGGCCGACGGAGGCGACGCACAGGGCGGAGACAGCCGGCCAGAGGCCCTGTCGTGCTCCGGTGAGCAGGAGGACAGAGGTGAAGGCGCCCTGCACCGCCAGGCCTGCGACCAGGGTCGCCCGCGCACCGATCCGGGCGACCACCCTGGAGGAGAGCATGCCGGTGGCCGCCAGCACCACGCCCTGCACGCCGAAGACCAGGCCGGTCCGCAGCGAGGACAGCCCCAGCACGTCCTGGAAGTAGAGGGTCAGCAGGAAGATGACCGAGCTCATCATCGAGAAGGTGGTGACACCGGCCAGATTGCCGAACGCCACGGTGGGCCTGCGGAGCAGCCGCAGCGACACCAGCGGCTGCCGGGCCCGCGACTCGGCCACGACGAAGGCCGCGAGCAGCAGCAGGCCCACGGCCATGGCCACGACGACGTCCGCCCGGCCGAAGCCCTGATCGGCGGCGGTGGACATGGCATAGATGATCGCGAGGAGGCCGCCGGTGGCGGTGACCGCCCCGGGCACGTCGATCTGCGGGCGCTGGGTGCAGCGGCTCTCCGGCAGCAGGAACGGAGCGCTGATCACCAGCACCACACCGGCGACCGCCAGCAGCGCCATGGTGGAACGCCAGCCCAGTCCGCTGGTCATGGCGCCGCCCAGCAGCATGCCGATGGTGAAGCCCAGGGACAGCACGGTGCCGTTCACGGCAAGCGCCCTGTTGCGTTGCGGGCCTTCCGGAAAGATCGTCGTCAGCAGCGACATGCCCGTCGGGATGACCGCGGCGGCGCCGATGCCCTGCAGCGCGCGGGCGGCGAGGAACAGCCCCGAGGTCCCGGCCAGCGTGGCCAGCACCGAGGCGGCGGTGAACACCGCGATACCGGCGAGGAAGAAGGTGCGGCGTCCCAGCAGATCGGCCACCCGGCCGAAGAGCAGCAGGAAGCCACCGGACGGGAGGGCGAAGGCGGTGACCGCCCACTGCAGTCCGGCCTGGCTCATGTCCAGATCCCGGCCGAGCACGGGCAGGGCCACGTTGAGGATGGAGAAATCCAGCGAAATGATGAACTGGGAGGCGCACAGTACGAAGAGGACCAGCTTCGCACGCGTGCCGAGCCGGCCGGATGCCGGCCGAGCGGCCTGCTCGTCGTCGACGATGCCGGTCGATGAAGGTGCAGTTGTCATGTCCGTAAGCCTCCGGACGTCACCGGCGGGACGGGGAGTCCGTGGCGGCACTGGTGTTCACGCCACCAGTGAGGCGGCCCGAAGTGATGAAGGGGAGGACCGCGAGTGCCAAGGACGCGCGAGATCGGTCGCCGGCATGAGCTGCGCGACTTCCTGATGAGCCGACGTGCGCGCATCAGCCCGGCAGCGGTGGGACTGCCCGAGACCGCGGGGCGCCGCACGCCGGGGCTGCGTCGCGAGGAGGTGGCGGTGCTCGCCGGCATCGCTCCGTCCTGGTACCAGTGGCTGGAGCAGGGCCGGGAGATCAACGTCTCCTCGCAGGTGCTCGATGCGGTGGCGCGCGTGCTCGGACTGGACGACGTGGAGCGGCGTCATCTCTACGCGCTGGCCGGGCTCAATCCCCCGCTCCAGGAGAGCAAGCCGGCGGTGGTCCACTGCGAGGGGCTCCAGCGGCTGATCGAGGCGTGGGGCCCGAATCCGGCGACCATGCTCGACTCCTGCTGGAACACGGTGGCGCGGAACGAGTCGGCGCGGCTCGTGTTCGGAACGGACCGGCCCGAACGGAACTGCCTCGTGGCCTTCTTCCGTGACCCGGTGTTCCGCGAGCGCGCCGAGGCGTGGGAAAGGGCCGCTCCGGCGGTCGTCGCGGCGTTCCGGGCGGCCACGGCGCTGCAGCCGGACGACGAGGGCGTACGGCGAGTCGTCCGCGAACTCAGGCGGGACAGCCCGGATTTCGACCGGCTGTGGGCGCGTCAGGACGTCGGGGCGGCCGGTGTGGTGGTGAACGAGGTGGAGCATCCCGTGGTGGGCACGCTGACCTTCGAGAGCAGTCAGCTCCGGATGCCGGCGCGGCCGGACCTGACGGTGGTGCTGTACAACCCGGTTCCCGGTACGGAGACGGCGAAGAGGCTGCGCCGGCTGCTCTCGTCCGACGCCGGGGGCCGGACGGAGAGTTGACCGACGGGCGGATTTTCCACTCAGCGGACGAATCCCCCCGAGGGCGGTCACGGCGCATTCATCTGCTCACAGCCGTGGCCAGCCCTTTTTCGCTCAGTGGAACGAGGCGGTTCCATCGGCATTGCACGGGGTCTCGCCCGTATGACAGTGTCCTGCGTGTCGCAAGCACCCTTCATGCAATCGACGCTTTCACAGCACGAGAAGCGGGCGGCACTCTTTCGTCGCGCTGCAGCACGCGCGATTTTCCATGCTCGGGGGAATCACGATGCTCGATGCCGAAATGTTCACTCCGGGGCCCACCCATGTACCGCTGGGCGTGCGACTGGCGTCCATCGCGAAACTGACCCATCACCGGACCTCTGAATTCAAAAAACTCTACGACAGAATTCACAGCGGGCTTCAGGGCCTGTTCGGCACCAGTGGCCAGATCCTTGTGCTGCCTGCTTCCGGGAGCGGTGGCATGGAGGCCGTGGTGGCGAACGTCGTCGGGCCCGGTGACCGCACCCTGGTGCTCGCGGCGGGCAAGTACGGCCGGCGCTGGGCGGAGCTGTGCCGCACCTACGGGGCCGACGTGCGGGTGCACGAGGTCCCCGACGGGTCCACGTTCGATGCCGCGGCGGTCGAGGAGGAGGTGGCACGCCACCGGCCGCTGCATCTGTTCCTGACGCACTGTGAGACGTCGACCGGGGCGCTGCACGATGTGCGGACGCTGGCCGGGATCGGTCGGCGCTTCGGGGCGAGCGTCGCCGTGGACAGCATGACGTCCATCGCGGTGGAGCCCTTCCACATGGACGACTGGGGGGTGGACTTCGCCGTCACCGCCTCCCACAAGGGCCTCATGAGCCCTCCGGGAGCGGCCTTCGTGGCGGTCGGTGCGCACGCCTGGGAGCGCGTGCGGCAGTCGCAGGGTTACTCCTACTGGAACTTCCATGTGCTCCGGGCCAGCGCCCGCGACAGCACCGTGCCGAACACTCCCGCCAACGCCACTCTCTTCGCCGTGAGCGCCGCCCTGGACGCCATCGAGGCCGAGAGTCTGGCGAAGGTGTGGGAACGCCACGCCCACGCCGCCGCCGTCTGCCGGGCCGGCGTCACCGCCATGGGGCTCGAACTGTTCCCCTCCGCCCCGCCGGCCACCGGACTGACGGCGGTCCGGCTGCCTTCCGGCGGGCGCACCGACGGGCTGGTGAACGAGCTGTACGACCGCTTCGGCATCCGTATCGCCGGCGGGCAGGGAGCGTTGAAGGGCAAGATCTTCAGGATCGGGCACATCGGGTCGGTGGCGACTCTGGATCTGCTGCCCGTGCTGACGGCGCTGGAGTTCCTGCTGGTCGAACGCGGTCTGGCGGACAAGCCGGGGGCCGCCCCCGCGGCCATGGCCGACGCGATGTGGGCGCGGTTGCAGCACCCCGCGACCGTCTGAACGTCGACCGTCCCTCCTCCTCCGCCGCTCCGACCGTCGTCTGCCCCGTGCCGCCCTTCCCGCTCCGCCCGCCGCCCACCCCGTCCCTCCTGCCCTGGCCCGCGCTGCCTGCGCCGCCGACCTGCACACGTTGTGCCGTACCGGCGGGCTGCGGTGGTCCCCCTACCCTCAGGAGCCCTCGTGATCAGTAAGAGCACCCGCCGTTTCATCGGCGCCTACACCACCTTGCTGACGCCCTTCCAGCCGTCCGGAGACCTGGACGAACAGGCGCTGCGCCGGCTCGTCGACTTCCAGATCGACAACGGCGTGACACGGTTGTGCCCGAACGGTGTGACGGGCGAGGCCGCCGCCCTCACCGACCGGGAGAAGCTGCGGATCACCGAGATCTGCCTGGAGCAGGCAGCCGGCCGCGCCATGGTCGTCCCGGACGTCGGCACCGAGAACCTGACCCGGACTCTGGAACTCGCGAAGGCGGCCGAGCGACTCGGCGCCGACGCGGTCCTGGCCTTCACCCCCTACCTCGACCCGCCCACCGAGCGCGGCCTGGTCGAGTACTTCCGGAAGATCGCCGACTCGATCGGCATTCCGCTCCTCATGCACAATCTGCCGGGCCGTACGACCGTGGACACCTCCCCCGCCCAGATGGCCGAGCTGGCGGCCCACCCCAACATCGTCGGTGTCAAGGAGGGCAACCAGGACATCGTGCGGATGCGCCGCGTCCTGCACCTGGTCCGTGACGCCGACTTCGTCGTCCTGTCCGGCAACGACTTCACCGCGCTTCCGGCGATGCTGCTCGGCGGGCACGGCCATGTGTCGGTCGCCGCGAACGTCATGCCCCGGCAGAGCCGCTCCATCGTCAAGGCCGCTCTCGCCGGGGACTTCGTCACCGCCCGGGATCTGTACCTGAAGTTCGCCGAGTTCTACCGGGCGATCTACTTCGCGACGAATCCGATCGCGCTGAAGAAGGCGTTCTCGCTGGCGCACTTCGACGTCGGCGGGCCGCGTCTGCCGTTGACTCCCCTTCCCGAGGACCGGGTCGCCGAGCTGGAAACCATCATGAAGTCCTGCGAACTCCTGTGAAAGCTGGTGGACTTGTGAACCCCCTGATCGATGTGGACGCCCTGACCCAGTCGGTCTACGGCGGTGATGTCACGCGGGCGCTGCTGTACACCACGGCGGACAACCCCGGCACCCGGGTGGTCCGGGTCGCGATGGCAACAGCGGAACCCGGCCGGGGCGGCCAGTTGCACCATCATCCGAAGACGGACGAGACCTATTTCGTCGTCTCCGGGGAGGCGGAAGTCGAATTCGACGGCCATATTCACCGGCTGGGTCCCTCCTCGTGCGTGCGGATTCCACGGGGCACGAAACACCGCATCAGCAACACCGGAACGGAGACGCTTCGTTATCTCGCCTTCCACATCGGCGACGCGGACTTCCGCGGCGAGGTCGAGCACGTGAAGGCGGCACAGCTCTGATGGACGTCATCGTCGTCGGTGCCGGCAAGGCCGGCTCGCTGCACTACCGCGCCTACTCCCGGTTGGCCCGTGCGGGCCGGCTGGACCCGGCGCGGATCCAGTTCGTCGACCACGCCGGACGGGCGGGCCGCGAACTCGCCGCCCTTCTTGCGGCGGACGCGCTGCCCGAGCGTGTGGTGCAGAGCCGGGCCCAGGTCGCCGGGACCCCGCCCGAGTCGACGATCGTCGACCTGTGCCTGCCCAGCCGGGACCTGGCTCCCGCGCTGGTGGAGTGGTGGCGTGCCGGGTACCGGAAGTTCGTCGTCGAGAAGCCGTTCCTGGTGCCGCCCGACCTGGCCGGCGAGGTCGGCCGGGTCCTGGCGTCCTCGTCGGCGGTACTGGTGCGCAACTATCTGCACTCCCGGGTGCACCGTACGGTCCGCGAGCTGGTGGCGCGCTACGATCTGGCCCCCTTGCTGTGCGTGACCAACTTCTCCAAGGACCGCCGGGCGGACAGTCGGCGCCGCCGGGGCGCCTCCGGTTCCGGCTCGCCGACGGTGTTCGAGGTGGAGATCCCCCACCAGCTCTACATCGGAGCGGATCTGATCGGTGAGGTCCGGTCGCTGGACCATGTCGACGAGACCGCCCTGGCGGGTGACGACGGCGAACGGCTCCGGCTCGGCGAGGGAGTGCTGCTGGGGCGGGCGGCCTCCGGCGCGTCCTTCATCCACTACTCGAACCTCCGCCATCCGACGATCGTCCGCAGTCTGGACCTGTTCTGCCGCGACCAGTTGTCGGTGCACGCCACCTACACGCCCATCTGCGAGGAGTTCGCGGACATCAAGGCCGGGGTCATCCTCAGCCGCGGCGACACCGTCCTGGCCAAGCACCTGTTCACCGAGGACGACAACATGCTGGCGATGATCTCGCACGCGTTCGAGACGCTGAGCGGGACCACCGGCGGGCGGGTCGACCTGGAGGATGTGCTGCGCGACAACGCGGTCATCGCCTCCGCCGTCGAGGGGACCCCCTTCCGGCTCCGGGCTCCGGCCACCGCGCGCACGGACGCGCTCCAGCAGTGGGTCGTCTCCTCGTTCCGGATGGGGCTGGAGGCGGGCATCGGACGCTCCTTCCTGGAGCATCTCGAGCACTGCCGGCGTGAGCGGCTGACGGAGGTGCTGCCCGCGCTCGCCCCGTCCGCCGCACGTCTCCCGGCACAGGCGGAGACCGGGGCGGTGCGTGAGGGAGCGCTGGTCTGATGCCGATCGAGATCAGCGGACTGCTCCACGTCGCCGTCGTGACACGGGACATCGACCGGATGACCGCGTTCTACCGAGAACTGTTCCGGGCCAGTGTCGTCAAGGAACTGCGCCTGACGACACCGGTGTTCGGTGCAGGAGTCGGTGTCCCGGGGGCCCGGGCGCGAACGGTTCATCTGCGGATCCCCGGCGCGGACACCGTCGTGGAGCTGACCATGTACGACCGGCACCGCGCCACGGGGGACGAGCGGGCCCCGGCGAACACCCCTGGGCTGCGCCATCTGGCCCTGCGCACCACCGACATCGAGGCGGCCGAGGCGGAGTTGCGGGCGTGGGGAGCCGAGATCGTCGGCGGACCGGTCGTGGTCGACGAACCGGCCGCCGCGCGCGGGACCAGGTTCCTCTACGTCCGCGACCCCGAGGGAAACCTCGTCGAGCTGATCCAGCCGCCGCCCTCCTCGTGAGGGTCGACGGCCCCGCGCCACCCCGCCCACCGCACAACGGCTACCGGAAGAGGGACGAACGCATGAAGACGAGTGCCGCCACGCGCACGTACGACGGAGAGTGGGTCGAGATCGGCGTCGAGGTGACCAGGGACGCGGACCCTTCGGCGCCCGACCGGCTGTGGTACCGGATCGAGCGTCGGCACGAGTCCCTGCTCACCGACACGATGGATCCGTTCGTGCTCGCCACCCTGTTCGCCGCCATGCGCACCGGAGAGGACCTGCACGTCGGCGGCGGGGTGACCGGCACGCTGCTGGACAACCTCGACGAGTTCCAGTCGGCCTGGCTGCAGTGGCGCCCCGAGCGGTACCACCGAGTGACGATCACCGCCGAGGAGGAGCTGCCCGACCGGGCGGGCCCCGACGACCGGTCCGCCGTACAGACCTTCTCCGGAGGCGTGGACAGCGCCTTCACCACGATCCGTCATGTGTCCCAGGCGGCGGGACGGCAGTCCCTCCAACTGACCGGCGCGGTCATGGTGCACGGCTTCGACATCCCTCTGACCGAGCGCGAGTCCTACGAGAGCCTGCGGCACCGAAGCGCTCCCCTGCTGCAGAAGGTGGGCGTCGACCTCATCCCGGTCGTCACCAACTTCCGCAGCCTGTGGCACAGTGACCTGGGCCACTGGGAGGACGCCTTCGGGACCGGCATGACCTCGGTGCTCACCCTGGTCGGCGGAGGGTTCCGGCACGGTCTGATCGCCAGTTCGGAACCGTACTCGTCGCTGCTGCTGCCGTGGGGCTCGAACCCGGTGACCGACCCGATGCTCTCCGGCGGACGGATGCGGATCCACCACGACGCCGCCGGAGTCGACCGCAACGAGAAGGTCGCCGGTCTCGCCCGGCTGTGGCCGGAGGGTGCGGACAATCTGCGGGTGTGCTGGCAGGGCGAGCACAAGGACCGCAATTGCTGCCGCTGCGAGAAGTGCATCCGCACGATCCTGAACTTCCGGGTGAGCGGCAGCGAGGTGCCGGCTTCCTTCCCGCACGAGGTGACGGAGGAGCACATCCTCAGTCTGCGTGGGCTGTCCGAGGCGCATGTGAACCCGCTGCGCCAGATCCTGGCCGCCGCGCAGGCCCGCCGTCTGGAGGAACCGTGGGTGTCGGCACTGGCGGACTGCATCGCGGCGAACGAGGAGGAGATCGCGCAGGGCATCTCCTACGAGGGCGGCTTCCCCCTGCTGGCGACGGACTCCGGCCGGTAGCGGCCGTTCACGCCGTCCGTGACCGGACCGGACCCCGAGAAGGAGTGCCCGTGTACGCAGTGGTGGCCCGCTTCGAGGTGAGACCCGAGGCCGTCGAGGAGTTCGACGCCCTGGCACAGTGGCGCATCACGGAGGCCGCCCGGAACGAACCGGGTCTCGTGGCGTACGCCGTCCACCGGGTGGACGGCGAACCCCTGGCCCGCGTCTTCTACGAGATCTACCGGGACCGAGAGGCCTTCCGGGAACACCGTGCCACCCCTCAGACCGCCGAGTTCCTGGCCCGGCACGCGCAGTACGTCCAGGGCAGCCCCCGGATGGAGCTGCTGGAACCCCTGCACACCGCGGGCCGGCTCACCGACACACCCGTGTGATCGGCCCCCCTTTTCCCCACGGAGAGGCAGGAAGCCCCTTGACCACGTTCACGCCGCACCACGTCGCGCTGACGGTCGGCGACCTCGACGCGTCGAAGTCGTTCTACGGATATTTCGGTTTCCGGCTGGTCGCCGAGTGGAGCAAGAGCGACAAGTCACTGACCATCTCCCATCTGCGGAAGGAGGACGGCTTCGTCCTGGAGCTGTTCCACTACTCCGACGACGGCACCCGGCCGCGTCCCGAGTTCCAGGTGGGCAACAACCTTCCGGAGATCGGCGTGAAGCACGTCGGGTTCAGCGTGCCCGACCTGGAGCGGACCCGCTCGGAGATCATCGAGGCCGGAATCGGGGAGGTGACGCCGATCGCCCGTGGGCGCACGCTCGTCGACTACTTCTTCGTCCTCGACCCGGACGGCATGTACGTCGAGGTCGTCAACGACTCCCGCGACCTGGACCCGAACTCCCCCCTGATGCTCTCGGACTCACCGAACCACTGAAAGGTCCCTCACCATGCCCGTCTCCTCCTTCATGGTGCCGCTCGGCACTCCGGCGCCGGAACTCGCCCTGCCGTCCGTCGGCGGTGACGGCGACGTCCGGCTCGCGGACTTCCACGGCGCACCGGCCCTGCTCGTCGCCTTCCTGTCCAACCACTGCCCCTTCGTCCGGCACCTGGAGAAGGAGCTGGGCGAAGTGGCCGGTGAGTTCCCCGAGTGCGCGGTGGTGGGGGTGTGCGGCAACGACCCCGGCGTGTCACCCGACGACGGTGTGGAGGGACTGCGCGCCCAACTGGCCCGCACGGGCTGGTCCTTCCCCTATCTGGTCGACGCGGACCAGTCCGTGACGCGGGCCTACCGGGCGGCCTGCACCCCGGACTTCTTCCTGTACGACGCCGATCGGCGACTGGCCTACCGCGGGTCGTTCGACGACTCCACGCCCGGCAACGGCCGGCCGGTGACCGGGGAGCGGCTGCGGACCGCGCTCCGGCAGGTGCTGGCCGGCGAACCGGTGCCCGAGCCGCACCACCCGAGCATGGGCTGCTCGATCAAGTGGTCCCCGGAGAACGAGCCCGCCTGAAGCCTTTCGTCCGGATCGATCCGGATCAGGGAGCGGGGTCCGGTGCCAGGGTCCCGCGAGCCCGGCGTGATCCGAACGAGAGGCCCTGGCCGCCACGGTCCGCCGAAGGACGAGGAAGCGACGAACACATGGCCTTGAAGCTGTCCGTGCTCGGCGTGGGCTATCTCGGCGTGACGCACGCCGCCTGCCTCGCGCAGTTGGGGTTCGAGGTGCTGGGCCTCGATGTGGACCGGCACCGGATCGACCGGCTTCGCGCCGGAGAGGTGCCGTTCCACGAGCCGGGGCTGGACGAGTTGGTGCGCACCCACTGCCGCACCGGCCGCCTCAGGTTCACCACCGATTACGCCGAGGTCGGCGCCTTCGCGGACGTCCACTTCCTCACCGTGGGGACCCCGCAGGCAGCGGACGGTGACAGGGCGGACCTCCGCTTCGTCGACGCCGCCGCGGACGCTCTGGCTCCCCGTCTGTCCCGGCCGTGTCTGGTGGTCGGCAAGTCGACGGTGCCCGTGGGTACCGCGGCGCGACTGGCGGCGCGGCTCGCCGCCCGGACTCCGGCGGGGGCCCGGGCGGAGGTCGCCTGGAACCCGGAGTTCCTCCGTGAGGGGACGGCGGTGACCGACACGCTGCGGCCCGATCGGATCGTCGTCGGCGTGGCGTCGGCGCGGGCCGAGGGCCTGCTGCGGGAGATCTACGCGCCGGCACTCGAGGCGGGTACGCCCTTCCTCGTCACGGACCTGGCCACCGCCGAACTCGCCAAGGTGGCGGCCAACTCGTTCCTGGCCATGAAGATCTCCTTCATCAACGCCGTGTCCGAGGTCTGTGAGGCGGCGGGCGCCGATGTGCTGGCGCTGGCCCGGGTCATCGGCCATGACGCACGGATCGGCCACCGTTTCCTGGGCGCGGGAGTCGGCTTCGGCGGCGGTTGTCTGCCCAAGGACGTCCGTGCCTTCCGCGCCCGCGCCGAGGAACTGGGCTGCACCGCGGTCGGCACGCTGCTGGGCGAGGTCGACCAGGTGAACCTGCGCAGCCGCCGACGCGTGGTCGAACTGGCACGCGAGTCCGTCGGCGGAGACCTCGCCGGGCGTCGTGTCGCGGTGCTGGGCGCCGCCTTCAAGCCCGGCACCGACGACGTGCGTGACTCTCCGGCGCTGGACGTGGCGTCCGCCGTGTCCCGGGAGGGGGCGAAGGTCGCCGTCTACGACCCGATGGCGGCGGCCAACGGCCGCCGTGCCCGTCCCGACCTGGAGTTCGTGGACTCGATGCGCTCCGCCGTGACCGGGGCCGAAACCGTCCTGCTCCTCACCGAATGGGAGGAGTTCCGCCGGGCGGACCCGGCCGAGCTCGCCCGCTGGGTGTCGGTCGCCTCCGTCGTCGACGGCCGCAACGCGCTCGACCACGTCGCCTGGTCGGCGGCCGGGTGGACGGTGCGAGCGCCGGGCCGCCCGGGCTTCCCCCCGCTGCTGTCCGGCCCGGCGGCCTGAGACCCGACGCACTTCCTCTTCGTCAACGACGCGGCGGCGCGGTCCGCCGCTGTGCCCGAAGGAGGCCCAGATGGCCGAGGCACCACCGGATCTGATGGCCCGTCTGGACGGTCTGCCGATGACACCGGTGCTGCGCCGGCTGATCGCCACGGTGGGTCTGGCCCTGTTCTTCGACATGTTCGAGATCTTCATGTCGGGCATGCTCGCCGCCGTGATGAAGGAGCGTCACGGCCTGGGCCAGACGCAGACGTCGGCGGTGATCGCCTCCGTCTTCGTCGGCATGTTCGTCGGGGTGCTCGTCATGGGGCGCGTGGCCCACCGGGTCGGCAGACGCAGGGCGTTGCTGGCGGCCGTCGCGGTCTACACCCTGTTCTCCGCCGCGGGTGCGTTCAGCGCGGACGTGTGGATGCTGATCGCCCTGCGGTTCCTGGCCGGACTGGGCATCGGCCCGGTCCTGCCGCTCGCCGACGCCTATCTGGGCGACCTGCTGCCGGTCCGCTCCCGCGGCCGGCTGACGGCCTGGGCGTACACGGCGGCCTTCACGGGAGTGCCCGCGGTGGGTCTGATGGCCCGCTGGCTCCAGCCCCGGCAGCCGCTCGGGCTGGACGGCTGGAGATGGCTGCTGCTGATCGGGGCGGCGGGCGGTCTGTGCGTCCTCGCGCTGCGCGGCCGGCTCGTGGAGTCCCCGCGCTGGCTCGCGTCGGTGGGCCGGGTCCGGGAGGCGGAGGCGGCGCTGGCCCGGCTGGAGGGAGGCACGCCGCCGGTGCGGTCATCCGCGCGGACGGTCCCGACCGCACCCCGCGCCGCGTCCCCGGCCGCCGGCGCACGGGACGAAGCGCGTCTGTCCCCCGTGCACCGGCGCAGGGTCGGCATGCTGGCCGTCTTCCACCTGCTGCAGGCGTTCGGCGGTTATGGCTTCGGCACCATGGCACCGCTGGTGCTGGCGGAGAAGGGCTACTCGATCGTCCACAGCCTGCTCTTCAGCGCGGTGACGTTCCTGGGCTACCCGCTCGGTTCGGTGCTGTCGGTCCCGTTGATCGAGCGGGTCCAGCGCAAACACCTGATCGTCGCGACCTCCCTGGCGATGGCCGGCTCCGGCATGCTGTTCGGGTTCGCCGGCGGCGAGACGCTGATCATCGTCTCGGGCCTGGCGTACACGGCCGTCAGCAACGTGTTCTCCAACGCGTACCACGTCTACCAGGTGGAGATCTTCCCCACCGCGTACCGGGTGTCGGCCGTGAGCTGGACGTACTCCGTCTCCCGCATCTGCACGGCCGCCATGCCCTTCATGATGGTGCCCTTCCTCGACGCCCACGGGCCGGGCGTGCTCTTCGTCGCGGTGGCGGTGACACTGGTCCTGATCGCGGTGGACATCGGGCTGCTCGGGCCCACCACCAACGGGCTGGCGCTGGAGGAGATGAACGAGGCGCTCGCGCTGCCGCAGAGCGGTTCAGACAGCGTCGCCGTGCTGGTCCGGCCGCGACGAGGACGGTAGCGGACCGGGGCCGCCGTCTTCCCTGCTCCCGGCCCCGGAGCCGGCGGTTTCGCGGCGCCGCACGCCCAGGGCCGGGATGAAGACCTGCGCCAGCGGTCCGATCGCCAGGGCGTAGACGACGGTGCCGATGCCGATGGTGGCCCCCAGCAGGAAGCCGATGACGAGCACGGACAGCTCGATCACCCACCGCACGCCCCGGATCGAGTGACCGCGGGCGGCCCAGCCGGTCATCAGGCCGTCGCGTGGGCCGGGCCCGAGCCCCGCCCCGATGTAGGCGCCCGTGGCCACCCCGTTGAGCACGACACCCGCGATCAGGACCGCCCAGCGCGCCCCCGGCGATTCCGGGGCGGTGGCCCAGGCCAGCACCACGTCCATCGCCGTACCGACGAGCAGGACGTTGAGCACCGTGCCCAGGCCGGGTCGGATGCGCAACGGGAGCCACAGCAGGAGCACGAGGGCACCGATGATGTTGGTCCACATCCCGATGCCCAAACCGATGGTGCGCGACAGGCCCTGGCTGAGGGCGTCCCACGGTTCGACGCCGAGTCCGGACAGAACCACCAGCGCGTCGCTGGCACCGTACAGCCACAGACCGAGCAGGAGTTGCGTCAGCCGCCGCACGGGCCGGTCGGGGACGAGCGGCAGTGCGCGGGCCCGGCGCATCCGGCGCTCCGGCCCGCCGGGCGGCCGTGCGCCGGACCCGGTGGCGTCGTCATCGCGTGTGGAGGTCATGCGTCCTTCCTGGTCATGGGTGCGGGGACGAGGGCACCGCGGGGCGTGCACGGGTGCCGAGCCACCGCGCCATCGCGTCGAGGTAGGCGGGTACGTCCTTCAGGAAGGCGTCGTGCCCGTGGCGGGACGACTCCTCGTGCACATGCGCGCAGCGCACACCGGCTTTCAGCAGCCGCTCGGCGATGAACCGGCTGTGGTCGAGGCCGAAGAGGCGGTCGGACCGGAAGCTGAGGACGCACACGTCCGGGTCGGCCGCGGCGATGTCGTCATGGGGCTCCGCGAAGGGGTCGAACCGGTCCATGGCCGCGGTCAGACACAGATAGCTGTTCGCGTCGAAGCGCTTGGTCAGCTTGTGCGCCTGGTGTTCCAGATACCGCTCCACGGCGTACGGTCCGGGCAGGGTGTACGGGGCCGACCGGCCCTCCCTCCCGGGGGACAGGTCACGGCCGAACTTCGCCTCCAGCGACTCCTGCGACATGTAGGTCAGATGGCCGACCATCCGGGCGATACCGAGCCCGGTCACAGGGGGGTCGCAGGCCGGGTACCGGCCGCCGCGGAAGCGGGGGTCGGCGAGGATGGCGGCCCGTGCCACGGCGTTCTGCGCGAGGTTGTCGGCGCTGAGCCGGGCGGACGTGGCGATCAGTCCGAAACGCCCGGCGTCGCGGGGGTGCCGCAGGAGCCACTCCAGGGCCTGCATCCCGCCGAGGGAGCCGCCGACCACCGCGTACAGCCGCAGGGGAACGCCCAGACGGCGCAGGAGTTCGCGGTGCACCGTCACCATGTCCGCGACCTCGATCTGCGGGAACGGCGCCCGTGCCGGCCACCGCGGATCCGGTGCCGGACCCGTGGTTCCGGCGCATCCGCCGAGCACGTTGGCGCACACGACGTGGAAGCGGCGCGTGTCGATGGGGCGGTGGGGACCCACCATGGCCTCCCACCAGCCGGGACGGTCGTCCGAGTGGTGCCTTGTCACATGGGAGTCGCCCGTCAGGGCGTGGCAGACGAAGACGGTGCGCTCACCGGACGGGTCCGGCGGCCCGAACCGTTCGTAGGCCACGTGGACATCGGTGAGCGTCCGCCCGGACCGCAGCCGCAGCGGACGGTCGGCGCCGAAGAGCACGGCTCGCTCGACATGGCGGGAGACGGCCGTCATCGGCGGCTCCCGGCGTGTGCGGCGGCCGCCTCACCGAACGCGGTGAACAACTGCCGGGACACCGGGTCCGTCGCGGCGTACCACTCGGGGTGCCACTGGACGGCCAGGCAGAAGGCGGAGGCGTCCGCGGCGGACGCCGCCTCCACGACACCGTCGGCGGCCGCCGCCTCCAGTCGCAGGCCCGGAGCGAGGACCCCGATCGCCTGTTGGTGCAGGGAGTTGACCCGCAGTGTCCGCCGTCCGGTGGTCCGGGCGAGCAGCCCGCCCTCGGCGACGGTGACGCCGTGCCGGGGCAGGTACTGCTCGTCCCGGGGGAGCGAGAGATCCTCCCGGTGCTCCGCGCCGAGGGGCAGGCCGCCGATGTGCCGCAGGGTTCCCCCGTAGGCCACGTTCAGCTCCTGCAGTCCGCGGCAGATGCCGAGCAGGGGCAGTCCGGCGCGGATCGTCCGCGGAATGGTGGACAGCGCGAGTTCGTCCCGTTCCGGTGCCCGTCTTCCGGGCAGGGGCGGGCCGCCGTAGCGCGCGGGGTCGACGTCGGATTCGTGACCGCCCAGCACCAGCCCGTCGAACCGGTCGAGCACGTCGGGCAGCAGGGCCGCGGGACCCGGAAGGAGCGCCACGGCGCAGCCCGCGACGGTCTCCAGCGCGGTGACGTACGCCTGCCGCACGGCGGGGTGCGGCACACCGTCCACGTCCTCCATCACACAGGCGAGGGCGACAAGCGGTGTGCTCATACGGCTCGCAGGGCCTGGGTGAGATCGGTGATGAGGTCGTCGATGTGCTCGACGCCGACCGACAGCCGGACGGAACCCTGGGTGACTCCCGCGGCGAGCTGCTGTGCCTCGGGCAGTTGGGCGTGGGTGGTGGAGGCGGGATGGGTCGCCATGGACCGTACGTCGCCCACGTTCGTGACATGGGAGACCAGGGTGAGCGCCTCGATGAACCGGCTGCCGGCCTCCCGTCCGCCCTTGATCTCGAACTGCACGAGCGGCCCGCCGTTCCCGCCCAGCAGGCGGCGCACCCGGTCCGCTTCCTCGCCCGTGGCCAGGCTCGGGTGCCGGACGCGCTCCACCAGCGGGTGCTCGTGGAGGAAGCGCGCGACCCGGGCGGCGTTCTCGCCGTGGGCGCGCATCCGCAGCGGCAGCGTCTCCAGTCCCTGCAGCAGCAGGAAGGCGTTGAACGGGCTGAGGCAGGGGCCGAGATCCCGCAGCAGGGTTTCCCTGGCCTTGAGCAGAAAACCGCTGCGGCCGAGCGGGCCGCTCAGCGCCTGGCCGGTCCGTGTCCACACGACGCCGCCGTGCGCGGGGTCGGGGGTGTTCATGAGCGGGTGGCGTGCGGCGTGCCGCTCCCAGTCGAAGGTGCCGGAGTCCAGGATGAGGCCCCCGATGCTGGACCCGTGGCCGCCGATGTACTTGGTGGCCGAGTACACCAGGATGTGCGCTCCGTGCTCGATGGGCCGCAGCACGTACGGCAGCATGGTGTTGTCCAGGACCAGCGGCACGCCATGGGTCTCGGCGAGCGCGGCGACCTCTTCGACCGGGAAGAGCCTCAGCCGGGGGTTGGGCAGTGTCTCGCCGAAGTAGCAGCGTGTGCGGGCATCGGTGGCCGCACCGAAGGCGGCCGGATCCGCGGGGCTGACGAAGCGCGTCTCGATGCCGAACCGGGCGAAGGTGTTCGCCAGCAGGTTCCAGGTGCCTCCGTACAACTCGTCGGAGGCGATGATGTTGTCCCCGGCCTGGCACAGGTTCAGGAGGGCGAGGGTGATGGCGGCCTGGCCGGAGGCGACCGCGAGTCCCGCGACGGCGCCGTCGACGGCGGCCATCCGCTCTTCGAGGACGTCACAGGTCGGATTGTTCAGCCGGGAGTACGCATGGCCGTCCGTGAGAAGGTCGAAGATCCCGGCCGCGGCGGCGGTGCTGGGCAGCTCGTAGGCCGCCGTCTGGAAGATGGGCGTCACCACCGGAGGGGTGACGCCCAGCCGTGACTGCCAACCGCCGTGCACCGCGGCCGACTCGGCCCTGGCGAATGCCTTCGGCCCGGGAGTGCTGTTCTCATCGGCCTGCATCTGTTCCTCCTCCGACCGGGCCGGCGGCCGCCATGGCGGGCTCGCCCGTCTCGGCGCGGGTCATCGACCGGACGATGACCGCCATGGCGCTCGGCTGTCCCTGGGGGCCGCGGGTGAACAGGCCACCGAACGCGCTGTCGACAGCGGCGTAGGCGGGGTCCTGCAACCGGATCTCCCGCGCGCGGCCGAGGTTCCAGAAGGGGGTGCGCGGATCCAGGTGGTGCTCCAGGTGGTAGTTGTCGTTGTGGATCCCGGTCAGGAACCTCTCCCAGGTGCGGCTCTTGCGATTTCGAGTCATGTACAGATCAACATTGGAGTCGCGGACCAGCGGGGTGTGCTCCGACAGTTCGATGTACCAGCCGAGGATCTGAAATGACGTCAGATAGGGGACCACCCAGAACAGCAGCAGGCCGGTCAGCCATCCGCCGTACCAGGCGAGACCGACGACAGCGCCCCAGAAGAGCCAGAACCCGGCCCGGTCCAGCGCCTTCTTCCGCCGCTGCCCCGGTGAACGGTCCTGCGGCCGCCCCTGCCCCGTGCGCAGCATCCGATACCGGTTGCGCACCAGGTACCGCAGGTACGCCCAGGTCTGTGAGCCCAGCAGCGGCATGAGCACGACGCGGCGCACGTAGGACGCCGGGGCCGACTTACGGTAGGCGCCTTGCTCGATGAAGAACCGCAGGTCCGGGTCGGCGTCCGGACTGCCCAGCCGGGGGTGATGGGTGAAGACGTGCGAGAGCTTGTACGCGTAGTGCTGCTGGAAGATCGGATACGCGGTCAGCAGTGTGCCGACGAACATCTGCAGTCGCCGGTCGGCCACACCCACCCCGTGCGCACAGTCGTGCAGCAGCGTGGACAGGCCCCGCTGACGGGCCCCGATGATCAGCGCGGCGAACGGATAGGCCCAGTGGGTTCCGTAGACGCAGACGGCCACGGAGAGGGCCATCCACAGCACGTCCTCGGCCCAGGCCAGGAGCGTGTGCCAGTTGTCGGGTTCGTTGAGAGCTCTCAGACGCTGTTCCACCTCGGCCGGGAACCGGTGCATCCGGTAACGGCGCCCGTCGTACGCCCACGCGGAACCCGCGGGTAACGATGTCATTGAAGACCCCCTCGATGACTCACCCAGAACACTGAAGAACCGCAGTTGACATGTAAAGGGGCGTCTCATCATCCGGGATCACCGCAGTAATCAGCGTCGGCACCGCGGAACAGCGTCATCGGGCTCGGGCCGGGATCGGCTGAGTGAGGTTCACCGCGTTGCCGTCGGGGTCCTGGATGTGGGCGACGCGCTGTCCCCACGGCATGTCGTTGGGGCCGCTGCGGACCGAACCGCCCAGCGCCTCCACGCGGCCGAGCGTCTCGTCGACGTCGTCGACACCGATGCTGAGCAGGATCCGCGGCGCCGCCCCGGTCCCCGGGTCCGCCTTGGCCACCAGCCCGAGGTCGGTGTCGCCGATGCGCAGGCCGAGGTAGAAAGCCGGGCCTTCCGACGGCACCCGGAAGATCTCCTCAGCGCCGAACAATGCCGTATAGAAGCCGAGCAGAACGTCCTGGTCGGCAGTCAGGATCACTGGCTGGATGGTGGACATGGCACTCCTGTCGAGAACGGTCGTGTCGCTGATGGACCGTTCGAGGACGGCGAACTCATCGGCCGAACCGCCCCGCCAGACGATCTACAACGCAGACGGTCCGCCCACGACCAGCACGAGCACCCCGAAACGACGACACGTCTTCGCGAGGCCGCGGTAGCGGCACCGGCGTCCGCGGTGACCGTCCACGAACTCCTCGACGCTGCCCTCGGCCCCCGAGTGCAGCCCGTAGACGTAGAGCCGGCACAGTGCATTTCCATAAACCATGAATATAAAAATGCTATGCTTCTACTATGAGCCGTCAAGACACCACTCCTGGCGCGTCCGCCGCCATCGGGGCAGCCCTCTACGGCCTGGCCACCAGGGCCACGAGACGCCTGCCCCGGGACATGAGCCTGACGTCCGCCGCCACCCTGGCCACCCTGGACCGCACCGGCCCGCGGCGCATCACCGATCTGGCCGCGATCGAGGGCGTCACCCAGCCCGCGATGACCGCCCTGGTCCGGGTGATGGAGGAGTCCGGCCTGGTCGAGCGGCGGGGCGACGTGTCCGACAAGCGGGTCACACTGGTGTGCCTGACCGAGGCCGGCACCTCCTATGTCCGGACGCGACACCAGGCGGGCGTCCACGCGTTCGAGCGGTTGATCGGCGAACTCACCGGCGACGAGGTCGAAGCGCTGGTGGCGGCCCTGCCGGCGCTGAAGCATCTGGCAGAGCTCGAAAGCCAGGACCGCGAAAGGCCGAAGCAGTGACCGGGCAGCCGGTCGACGGGGTCGCGGTGAAGGCGTTCCCGGTGACGCGTTCCGAGGCACGGCTGCTGGTCCCCTCCCTGGTGTTCATCGCTCTGGTCGTGGCGGCGGTCGCCAGCCTCGGGACGCCGCTCATCACCAGCGTGGCGACCTCCTTCCACGTCTCGCTCGGCAGCGCGCAGTGGACGCTGACCGTCGCGCTGCTCAGCGGCGCCGTCGCCACGCCGGTCCTGGGCCGGCTCGGAGCCGGCCCGCACCGGCGGACCACGATCCTCGCCACGCTGGCGGTCGTCGTCGCCGGCAGCGCGCTCACCGTGCTGCCGCTGCCGTTCGCATGGCTGCTGGCCGGCAGGGCGGCCCAGGGCGTCGGGCTCGGGCTGACGGCGCTGATGATGGGCGTGGCCCGGGACCACCTCCCCGAGGAGCGCAGCGCGGCCGTGATCGCCCTGATCTCGGTGGTCTCGATCATCGGGGCCGGCGTCGGCTACCCGCTGGCCGCACTGCTCGCCGAGCTCGGCGGGGTACGGGCCGCCTACGGCCTCGGCCTGGTCGTCACTGTCGCCGCCCTCCTGACCGCGTGGCGCTCCATGCCCGAAGCCCCCGAAGGCCGCTCCGCCCACGTGGACGTGGCAGGCGCGGTCGTCCTGGCCGCTGCGCTGCTCCTGGTGCTGTTCCTCGCCGGCGAACGGAATCTGTGGAGCCGGCACCTCGCCGTGGCGGCGGGCCTCGCCGTCGTCGCGGTGGTGCTGCTCTGCGTCTGGGCCGTCATCGAGCTGCGCAGCACGACGCCCCTGGTCGATGTGCGGGCGGTGCGGCACCCGGCGGTCGCCGGGGCGAACCTCGCCATGTTCGTCGGCGGGATCGGCATGTACCTCCTGCTCACGCTCATCACCCGGTACGCGCAGACGCCGCACGGCGCCGGCTACGGCTTCGGGCTGACGACCTTCGTCGCCGGGCTGGTCCTCATCCCGTTCTCGGTGCTGGGGTTCGTCGCCGGCAAGCTCACGCCGCGGGTCCGGACGCGGATCGCCGACCCCCTGCTCCTGGCCGGCAGCGCCGTCGTGGTCGGCGGCGGGTTCGCCCTGTTCGCGGCGGCCCGGTCGGAGCTGGCCGAACTGTTCGCGGCGATGGGCGTGCTCGGCTTCGGCGTCGGCGGCTTCTCGGCCGCGATGCCCGGCGTCATCCTGGCCGTCACGCCCAAGAGCGAGACCTCGAGCGCCATGAGCTTCAACTACGTCGTCCGCAGCGTCGGGTACTCCCTGGGCAGCGCCATCGGCGGCCTGATCCTCGCCGCGGGCACCGGCCCCGGCCACCTCTTCCCCGACGACAGCGCCTACACCACCGCGGCGCTGGTCGGCATCGGCGCCATGGCGATCACGACGCTGACAAGCCTCGCTCTCGCCCGCCGACGCTCGTCCGAGACCAACCCGTAAGTCAGATGCACTCATCCCGACACTGGAGGTTCCATGCCCAAGGGCTACTGGGTCAGCGCCTACCGCACCATTTCAGACCCTGAGAAGCTGGCTGCCTACAACAAGCTGGCCGGTCCGGCCGTCAAGGCCGGGGGCGGTCGGACCCGCGTCCGTGGCGGTCGGGTCGTGGCCCGTGACGCCGGAATCGCCGAGCGCACCGTCCTGGTCGAGTTCGACAGCTTCGAGCAGGCCGTCGCGGCGTACGAGAGTGCCGCCTACCAGGAGGCGCTGCTCGCCCTCTCCGACGGCGTCGAGCGCGACTTCCGCATCGTCGAAGGCATCGACTGACCGAGGTCCGGTCGGTCTTCACTGAAGCTTGGGGCCGGGCCGGACAGCCCCTGAACCCAAACCTTCAAGTGAGCGTCTGATCCGCGTGTCAGATGTTTCATCGTGGTCTCCGGAGGCCAGACACGAGCACACCGACCTGAGTGATCCGCCGGAAGAACGGCTACGTCAGCTGCCGGTGTCGTCGTGGGTGAAGAAGTCCAGGAGGAGGCCGGCGAGCTCGTCCGGGCGCTCGTCGGTGAGCCAGTGGCCCGCACCCGGAAGGAGGACGCCGCGGACGTCGTCGGCGACGCGCGAGATCGACTCTTCGACGTGGGGGCCGATACCACGTTCGCCGCCGACGGCGAGTACGGGCATGGTCAGGGGCGTCTTGGCGGCCTCTCGATTGTCGTCCGTGTCGTCCCAGACGGCGGCGAAGTACTGCATGCCGGCACGCAGCGCGTTGGGGAGTTGCAGTGTGCGCACGTAGACCTCGAAGTCGTCCATGGAGACGGCATACGGGTTGTCGGCGAACCGGTGAAAGTACCATGCGAGCAACTCGCGTTCGCGACCGACGAAGAACCGTTCGCAGACCTCGGGTACCGTGAACGCCGCGATCTGCCATGAGTCGTCCCACCCTCGCCGTGGCTGCAACTCGTTCTCGTAGCCGAAGCCGGGCAGGGCGAACTCGAGGAAGCAAAGCTTTCGACGAGGGCCGGCCACATCGCGGCGTACTGGTAGGCGACGCCGCCTCCGTGGTCGTAGCCGCAAACGCGTATCGGGGTGTCGCCGAAAAGCTCATGGGTGAGCGCGCGCAGGTCCTTCGCGAGCTCCCGCTTGGAATAGCCGGCCGCGATCGGTTTGGCCGACGCGCCGGCGCCGCGCTGGTCGGGGGCGAGCACCGTGAACCGCTCGGCGAGGACGGGCATCACCCGGCGCCACTGATGGGAGTGCTGCGGCCAGCCGTGCAGCAGCACGAGCGGTGGCCCCTCACCAGCGACGAGGTAGTGCAGGCGCCGGCCGTTGACCACGAGGGTGTGGCTGTCGATCGGGACGGGCATGCGCGAGTACCTCCATCCGCTCGGCTCATCCGACGGCGACGTCGAGCATGATGCGGCCGAAGACCTCGGCATCGCGTGCGCGGCGCAACGCGTCCTCCAGCCGCTCGAACGGGAACCTGGCACCCACGATCGGCTCGACCCTGCCCAGCCGGACGAGCTCCATCGTCCGGGCGATCTCCGCGCGGGTGGCGTAGCGGGTTCCCGTGACCACCAGCTCCTCCAGGAGCAGACGCTCGGGATCGATGGGCAGTTCGGACCCCGGTACGTGGCCGAGTGCGACGAGGGTGCCGGCGCGGCCGAGCGCGCGATAGCCCTCGTCCAGGGTCGCGCTGGTCGCCACGGTGTCGACGACTCCGGCGACGGCCCCGTCCGCGACATCGCGCACCTGGCCGGCCCACGCCTGGCCATGGGGGACGAAGACGGCGTCGGCGATACCGCGCCGCTCGATCTCGTCGGCCTTCTGCTGCGACGTTTCCACCGCGATCGCGACACCGCCGAACGCGCGGATCATCTGCAGCATGTGGACACCGAGCCCGCCGCCCGCGCCGAGCACCGCGATACGTTGCCCGGCCCGCATCCGCAGACGCTCGGTCACCACGTGGTACGGAGTCGCGACCGCGTCACCGACGATGCCCGCGTCGCGGAGGCTGACGCCCCCGGGGATACGGACGAGGTTGGAGCCCGGCAGCACCACGTAGTCGGCGAACGCCCCGTCGACCGCGACCCCGATGAACCCGCCGAAGTTCTCGCACAGCGTCTCGCGCCCGGACGCGCACCACTCGCAGCGGTGGCACAGCAGGTAGAAGGACGTGGTGACATGTTCACCGAGGGACCAGCCGTGGACGCCACTCCCCAGCGACACGATCTCGCCGGCCAGCTCGTGGCCGTGGACGCGCGGGACCGAGCCGCCGAGTACACCGTTCCGCGCCAGTTCGTTGGTGATCCCGACACCCACGGCCAGGCACCTGACCAGCACTTCGCCGTGACCGGGCCGGGGAACCGGTCGATGCTCGAGCCGGAACTCACCGCCGAATTCGTCGAGCACCATGGCGCGCATCGTTGTGGGCAGGCCTTCATGCTCGTCGGCGCCGGTGACGGCGGGTACGCCGCTCACCGGCCGTCATCCCGACGCATACCGGCCCTGGCGAAGTGGGCGTAAGCACCACGTAGGCCGCCGACACCGGCGAAGGCGCGTATGGAGACATACTTGTCCGCCCCGGTCATCGCTTGATGATCTGCGAGCATGTTCACCTGGCCGGTGAACCCCGCACAGCAGTACCCGACCGGGGCGCCCATGTCCGGCGCCACCACGGTGTGCCCCTGAGCCAGGGACAGCATGATCTTGCGCCGCATGTACCGCGTAGGCCGAAAGCCGTGGATGAGCACCACGGGATCGCCATGCCGGCCCACGACGTAGCGCAAGTGAAAGCCGTCGATCTGTGCCTTGCGGTGCTTGAAGGCCGCCCTGAACTGCGGCGGCTCCGTCACCGGCACGCCACTGCCGGTCGTCATCACTCCGTCTTCCCGCTGTCCCGGAGGGTTGCTCTCACCCCAGTACCCACGATCCAGGCCGCATGCACCCGTCCGAGGGCAGCGCAGCCATCGCTTTCAGCCTCAGCGGAGGATCCACGTGGGGAGATGACGAGGAACCGTCAAGACCTGTGGACCGCGAGTTCGCGGCTTCAGCCGGGTGGCAGGGGTCCGTCAGGGCCGCTGCGCGGGCAGTGGCTCAAGCGCGGGCCAACGAGTGAGCATGGCGTTGCGCATGGCCGTGGTGAGCTGCCCCAGATTCTCGAGCTCGCGGCCGCTCATGGTCGTCCGGCTGATGATCCCGAGACGGTGGGCGAGTCGCTGCCGGGCCGTTGCGGTGCCCCACCGCCAGTCCTCTTCGGGGATCTTGGACAGGTGGTCGGCGGTCCCCCGGTGTGCCCGTTCAACCAGCGCATCTCCTCGAAGTAGCCAGCTCGCGCACGCGTCGGTGAGACCGCCCTGGAGATCGGCACCTGTCGCATGTCGCCAGGCCGTGCGGTAGGCGGTCTCCGCCGCGTCCAGCAGTGGCTGAGCCGGGGCTGTGACGCACCAGCAGGTCGGAAAGCCGATGCGAAGGTAGGCGAGTTCCACGAGCCCATGGCCGAGCGCGGCCTGTTCGAAGTCGATGAACCTGACCCCGCTGCTGGTGTGCATGTCGTTACCGGGGCAGGGATCGCCGTGCAGCAGGGCATGCCCAGATGCGTGGGCAAGTCGGTTCACGAGGTCGTCCAGCTCGGTCCGCACCGCGGATGACACCGTGCAGCCGAACGTCTGAGCGAGCCAGAGGAAGGATGCGATGTCGTCTCCGGTGGGACCGGACCATGCTGGGAGAAGGCCGATGTCGTCAGCAGTAGTGGCCGCGTGGAGTCGGGCCAGCGCCTCGGCATAGCCGACCACCCAGTCGTCAGCGGGCGCTTGATGGTCCAAGTACTCCAGCACCAGTACCCGTTCGGCGGGGTCAGCGCCAAGGAGCCCTGGCACGACCGGCGGATCGACTCGGCACGCGAGCCGCAACGCAGCCACCTCGCGGGCGTATCTCTCTGCGGCCTCCGGACCCTCGACGAGCTGCTTGACCACCACCGGTGTGCCGGACAGCTCAGCCCGCCACACCCGTGATCGGGGACTGCTGCCCAGCCTGTGCACCCGGCGAGGCCAACCGAGTTCGGCCCGCAGCCTCTCTCCGAACGGCAGCTGTGGCCACATGGCCTCATACTCCCATGTGCACCAAGGCTTCCAAGACGACGAGGTGCGGCGCGTTCACGACCCGCCGATGGGGTTCGTGGTCCGCAGGTGGATCCAGTGCTCGGCCGGAAGGTCGAAGTACGCCGGCGGTTGCTCCTAGGCGCAAGGAAAAGACCAGAGGACCCCGGCCGGTCGGGCCGGGGTCCTGTGGTGTTGCGGCGCCGGGTTCAGTGGCTGCCCGCGAGTTCGCCGGTGAGCTTGCCATGAAGGTCGGCGCTGGGGTTGTTCAGGCCGGTGATCTCGACGGTCTTGCCGCGCTGGGCGTACTTGGTCTCGATCGCGTCCAGGGCCGCGACGGAGGAGGCGTCCCAGATGTGGGCGGCCGAGAGGTCGATGACGACCTTCTTCGGGTCCCCCGCGTAGTCGAACTGGCCGACGAGGTCGTTGGAGGAGGCGAAGAACAGCTCCCCCGTGACGGAGTAGACGACCGTGCTGCCGTCGGGGTCGGTGACCGCGGTGACGTTCGCGAGGTGGGCGACGCGCTTGGCGAAGACGACCATGGCGGTGATGGTGCCGACGACGACGCCGATGGCGAGGTTGGAGGTGGCGACCACGACGATCACGGTGATGACCATGACGGCGATCTCACCGACGGGCATCCGCTTCAGTGTCCTGGGGGCGATGGAGTGCCAGTCGAAGGTGCCGAAGGAGACCATGACCATGACGGCGACCAGGGCAGCCATGGGGATGTCGGAGACGACCGGCCCGAAGACGATGCACAGCACCATCAGGAACGCGCCGGCGAGGAATGTGGACAGGCGGGTACGGGCGCCGGACACCTTCACGTTGATCATGGTCTGGCCGATCATGGCGCAGCCGCCCATGCCGCCGAAGAAGCCGGTGACGATGTTGGCGATGCCCTGACCGATGGACTCGCGGGTCTTGGAGGAGTGGGTGTCAGTGATGTCGTCGACCAGCTTCGCGGTCATCAGCGACTCCATCAGACCGACCAGCGCCATGGCGAGTGCGTAGGGGGCGATGGTGGTGAGCGTGTCCAGGGTGAAGGGCACGTCCGGCAGACCGGGCACCGGCAGCGTGGAGGGCAGCTTGCCCTTGTCGCCGACGGTGGGCACGGCGATCCCGGCGGCCACGGTGATCACGGTGAGGATGACGATGGACACCAGAGGCGCCGGGATCACCCTGGTGACCTTCGGGAAGAACACCATCAGCGCGAGCCCGCCGATGATCAGCGGATAGACCGGCCAGGGCACGTCGTGCATCTCCGGCACCTGCGCCATGAAGATCATGATGGCGAGGGCGTTGACGAAGCCGGTCATCACCGAGCGGGGCACGAACCGCATGAGCTTGGCCACGCCGATCGCGCCGAGGATCACCTGGAAGACACCGGCAAGGATGACGGTCGCGACCAGGTAGCCCAGGCCGTGTTCACGGTTCATGGGCGCGGTGACGAGCGCGACCGCGCCGGTTGCGGCGGAGATCATCGCGCGGCGTCCGCCGACGACGGAGATGGTGACGGCCATGGTGAAGGAGGCGAACAGGCCGATGGCCGGGTCGACCCCGGCGATGATCGAGAAGGAGATCGCCTCGGGGATCAGGGCCAGGGCGACGACCAGACCGGCGAGGACCTCGGTGCGCCAGACCTTCGGGTTGTTCAGCCAGTCGGGGCGCAGGCCGCGCAGCCGCGCGGCGGGAGTCACAGCAGCAGAAGACAAGGAGATGCGTACCTGTCGTGCTCGGGCACACCCCATCGGCAGGCCGGGGCGTGCGGGAAGGACGCGCAGGGGCCGGGCCGGCACCCACGGACGGCCGCAGAGCGGACCGGAAGTCGAAAGGGACACGAGGCCGGGAGGGCACGCACTGGCGGCCGGGTGCCTCACATCCAGAGGCGAAGGGTCACGGCGGGCAGGCGGCGGCGATCGGCGTCATGGGCTCGCGCACGCTCTCTCCTGCAAGAATCGGATCTTCGCCGGGGGCGCCATCGGCCCCGGAACGGCAGTAGCGGGGCAATCGGGCCGCCCTCACGGTCAACAACCCTACCCTAACGTTAGAGTAGAGGTTGATGAGGTCGTCACGGGACGCGGCCGCCACGACGGGAAGGCCAGGAAGACGGGCGTGGACGACAAGCACATGCAGATCGGCGAGGTCGCCACGCGGACCGAGCTGTCCCTGCGCACCATCCGCCACTACGAGGAGACCGGCCTGGTCATCCCCTCGGCCCGGTCCCAGGGCGGCTTCCGCCTCTACACCGAGACCGACGTCGCCCGCCTCATGGTCATCCGCCGGATGAAGCCGCTCGGCTTCACCCTGGAACAGATGCGCGACCTGTTGGACGCCACGGACCGTCTGGACGACGACGACACTCTCAGCGACGCCGATCGCGAGAGCCTCCTGGAGCGCATCCGCACGTACCGGCAAGCCGCCGCTGAGCAGGTGGAGAAGCTGCGGGTCCAACTGGCCCGCGCCGAGGACTTCGCCGCCACCCTGGGCGCCCGCCTGGAGCAGAATGCTCCGGCCGCCCGCACCTAGGGCCTGTCCGGCGGATCATGGCGCAGACGCGGGGGCTGACACGCCCACCTGCGGCGTTGTCGTCGGTTGCCGACGCTCCGCGTCGCCGGCCCCGCGGCGCCTGACACCGCACCCTGATCCGGCCTGATGACGAGACACCCCCTGGCACCGTTCTTCGGTGTGCCAGGGCGCGTTCGGCCGGGTGGGACGTGCGTCCGCCCTCAGCCGCAGGGCGTAGATCGACCGGGTCGCGCTGTCATGCCACCAGCAGCCCGATCCCGACCGCCTCGGCGGCAACCCGGCGGCCGAGCGGCGCGGTCACGCCGCGGTCCCGGCAGGCCGGGCGGTGGTCAGGAACGCGGCGAGCTGGTACAGGACGCCGGGGAGCGCCCAGTAGTACACCCAGGTCCCGCGGCGCTCGCAGTCGATGAGCCCGGCCTGTCGCAGCAGCTTGAGGTGATGCGAGATCGTCGGCTGGGACAGGTCGAAGGCCGGGGTCAGCTCGCATACGCACACCTCCCCGCCCTCTCCGCGCGATGCGATCATCGACATCAGCCGCAGCCGCACGGGGTCGCCCAGGGCCTTGAAGACCTTCGCCAGGTCGGCGGCCTGGTCCTCGCCCAGCGGCGCGGCGGACAGCCCCGGGCAGCAGGCGGCGTCCTGGCCGATCACCTCAAGCTCTTGTTTCGGCATACCTCTATGTTGACGTTTTTCGAATCAAGGCGCAAGGTTGCATCAATGAACGTCAATACAAGCCGTTGCGGGCACCCCCACGCCCCGTCACCCCAGGAGTGCGTCATGAGCGAGCAGTCCACCGACCTGCGCGAAACAGTCCGCCGGCGGTACA
Organism: Streptomyces sp. NPDC006393; assembly: GCF_040628575.1. Classification (NCBI taxonomy): domain Bacteria; kingdom Bacillati; phylum Actinomycetota; class Actinomycetes; order Kitasatosporales; family Streptomycetaceae; genus Streptomyces; species Streptomyces sp. NPDC006393. The sequence continues at coordinate 30,879 of NZ_JBEXZD010000042.1, read as the reverse complement.
CCGCCGCAGCCGCGAAGGTCGCCGAGGGCGGCACCGCCTGCTGCGGGCCCGAGCCTGTCGAGGTCGACGAGAACTTCGGCTCCACCCTCTACGCCGCCGACGACCGCGACACCCTGCCCGCCGAAGCGGTGGCCGCTTCCCTCGGCTGCGGCAACCCCACCGCCGTCGCCGAACTCCGCGAAGGCGAACGCGTCCTGGACCTCGGCTCCGGCGGCGGCATCGACGTCCTGCTCTCCGCCCGCCGCGTCGGCCCCACCGGCAGGGCGTACGGCCTCGACATGACCGACGAGATGCTCCAACTCGCCCTGGCCAACGCGGCGAAGGCGGGTGCCGCGAACGTGGAGTTCCTCAAAGGCACGATCGAAGCGGTCCCGCTGCCCGCGAACACGATCGACGTCGTGATCTCCAACTGCGTGATCAACCTGTCCACGGACAAGCCCGCCGTGTTCGCCGAGACCTTCCGCGTCCTCAAGCCCGGCGGCCGGATCGGCGTCTCCGACGTCGTCGCCGACGACACCCTCACGCCCGACCAGAGGGCCGAGCGTGGCGACCACGTCGGCTGCATCGCCGGCGCTCTCTCCTTCGCCGAGTACCGCGCCGGACTCGAAGCCGCCGGGTTCACGGACGTCGAGATCACCCCTGCTCACCCGGTCGCCGACGGCATGCACTCCGCGATCGTCCGCGCCACGAAGCCGGTGACCGCCGAAAGCGCGACGCCGACTGCCGAGTCGAGGGATGCCTGCTGCGGCGTCGACTCCTGCTGTACACCCGCCGAGACCTCCGTCGACCCCGCCGTCACCGTGTCCGAGGCCAAGGCCGCGTCGGGATGCGGTTGCCAGAACTGAGACAAGTGCGGGGTCGGGATCCCTCAGGCCGGGGAACGCCGGCCCCGCTTCTGTCGTGGACAACGGACAGGCCCAAACCTTGTCCATGGCTTCGGCTCGAACGCGAGCCGCCGGGCAGCGCGATGGGAACAGCCGGTCCGGTGCCACTGTTGCATCGACCGAGGGACCGGCGCCGGTCGGGCGGGGAGTACGGAGACCACGAGGTCGTCCGCCTCGACAGGATCCGGACCCCCGGGATCGCGGTACGCCCGCCGCGCACTCGAACCAAGACGTTTTGCAGCAGGAGGACTACTTCATGGCTGACCGGCCCTTGACGCTCATGGCAGTGCACGCTCACCCCGACGACGAGGCCACCGGTACCGGAGGGATCCTCGCGCGGTACGCGGCGGAAGGCATCCGCACGGTTCTCGTGACCTGTACCGACGGCGGTTGCGGCGACGGACCAGGGGGTGTCAAGCCGGGCGATCCCGGGCACGATCCGGCGGCCGTCGCCTTGATGCGCCGTCAAGAACTCAAGGCGAGCTGTGACGTCCTGAAGGTCAGCGATCTGGAGATGCTGGACTACGCCGACTCCGGGATGACGGGCTGGCCGAGCAACGACGCCCCCGAATCCTTCTGGCAGACCCCCGTAGAGGAGGGCGCCGCCCGACTCGCGGAACTCATGCGGCAGTACCGACCCGATGTGGTCGTCACTTACGACGCGAATGGTTTCTACGGCCACCCCGACCACATCCAGGCCCACCGCATCACGATGGCGGCGCTGGAGATGACCGCGCTGACGCCGAAGGTGTACTGGACGACGATGCCCCGCTCGATGATGCGGCGGTTCGGTGAGATCATGCGCGAGTTTCATGAGGACATGCCGGAGCCGGATCCCGCCGAGGCCGCCGCGATGGCCGAGATCGGCCTTCCCGACGACGAGATCACCACGTGGGTGGACACCACCGCATTCAGCGGACAGAAGTTCGACGCGCTGGCCGCGCACGCCAGTCAGGGCGAGAACATCTTCTTCCTCAAGATGGGCAAGCAGCGGTTCGGCGAGTTGATGGGCATGGAGACCTTCGTACGTGTTCAGGACGCCACCGGCGCCGCCGTACCCGAGAACGATCTCTTCGCCGGACTGCGCTGACCCGCCCGCCCGGCGTCGAAGACGATCAGGAGGTCTCGGTCACCGACGTTCCAGCGGCCCGTGTCGATGAGGTCCTCGACCACCCGGCGGACCTGGACAGCGGTGACCTCGGCGACGTCGGCGGCCGGCCCCAGCCGCAGCGCGTCCAGGATCTCGTACGAGCGATCATGTTCGGGTCATACTCCGAGGCCGGCAGGATCCGCCGTTCAGCCGAGCTGGTAGTCGAACCAGATGCGATGCGTGCCGTCAGCATCGACGGCCATCCCTCCGGCACCGGAGATCCCGGCCAGCTCGCCGGTGCCGCTCGAAGGCACGATGGTGAAGAACTCCGCTGTGCGGTCGCTGCCGGACGTTGTCGCCGAGTGCACGAAGTTGAAAGCCCCCTCCCGTCCCTGCAGCGAGCCTTCGAACGACTCCATGGCCACATAGGTGCCGACTCCGGTCGGCTGGTCGAACGCGGCGGTGAACAGCGTCGCCGAGCGCCCCACGACCTCGCCCTCGAAGTTCTTCTCCATCGTCGCGACACCCACCGGCAGCCCAGTGGACACGGCAGGCTCGGGCTTCAGCTCAGTCGGGACGAACGCTTTGACGGTGAAAGTTGCCGTAGCTCTCATGCACCGACCGTACCGGGGCGGTCTGACAAACGCGGCTGGACCATGGACAACCCCGGCGTCAGGCGGCATCGGAAACCTTGGAGTCCTCGACCACTTCCCGCAGCGATCGCATGATCTGGTGAATCACCTGCGAAATTGGCTAGGTTGCCACCATCCCACCCGACGTCCACATGGGAGCGGCAGCCATGAGCCAGCAGCAGAAGACCTTCCGTGCCATCGAGGTCGGCGACGGCAGCGACGGACGATGGGCCGCCCATACGCAGGCACTCTGGCCGCTCGCGGAGGGGTGGATGACGGAAGAGAGCCGGACCCCGGAGGGCGCCCAGCGTGCTCGGAAGCTGTTCGAGACACACATGCCGGAACTGGTCCCCGTGCTCGACCGGCTCGCTCGTCAGCTCGACCGGCCCGACGGGGAGACCTTCCTCACCCTCGCGGCCTTGCGACCGTTCTTCTCGGGCTGCACCCAGATCGGCGGCAACGGCACCCTGCTGCGCAACTACGACTTCGACCCCGCCGACTGCGAGGGCACGATCGTCTCCTCCCACTTCCTTCGCCCGGTGATCGGCATGCAGGATGCGGCCTGGGGCTTGCTGGACGGTATGAATGATGCCGGGCTCGCGGTCTCGCTCACCTTCGGCGGGCGCTTCCTCCATGGCCCCGGCTTCGCCATCCTCATCGTGCTGCGCTACCTGTTGGAGACGTGTGACACCGTTGACGAGGCAGTCGGCAAGCTGAAGTCCATACCGATCGCCATCCCGCAGAACGTCACCCTCATCGACTCCGAGAAGGCGGTGACGGTGTTCGTGGGTCCGGACATCCCTCTGACCACGGCACCGGACGCGTGCGCTGCCAACCACCAGCACCTGCCGGTGCCTGACGAACAGGAGCAGTTCTCCCGGACCCAGGAGCGCCTGAGGGCCATTCGTGCTGCGGGTACGGACGTTGCGGCGATGCTGAAGCCGCCGCTGTATCAGTTCGGGTACGACGAGGGCTTGGGAACCGTTTACACCGCCCATTACCAGCCCTCCGAGGGCCGGGTGACCTATTACTGGCCTGGTGAGTCCTGGGAACAGTCCTTCGACGACTTCACTCCCGGATCCCGCGCCGTGACCATCGGCGAAGCCGGCTGAGAGCGGTCGTCGTCACGGGACGAGGAAGCGGGGCCGCGGTTGTGCCGTGGGTGTGGTGGGCCGTTGATGCCGAGGGGCCCGCACCCGGGTCGAGCCCCCGAGTGGCTCGCCGCGGCGCTTCTGCGGGACCAGGGGCCGTGTGGTCCCGCGCAGTGGACAACGCCCGGGAGCGGTCACCTATCAGGCTGTCCAGGCAGCGGGGAACTTCAGTCACTGCCAGGTGTGACGGTTTGTTCGGCCCAGATGGTCTTGCCGGTGGGGGTATGGCGGGTGCCCCAGCGGTCGGCGAGTTGGGCGACGAGGAGGAGGCCGCGTCCGCCTTCGTCGTAGAAGCGGGCGCGGCGCATGTGCGGGGTGGTACTGCTGGTGTCGGAGACTTCGCAGATCAGGGTGGAGTTGTGGTGGATCATGCGGAACTGGACGGGGGGTTTGCCGTAGCGGATGGCGTTGGTGACGAGTTCGCTGACGATGAGTTCGGTGATGAAGGCGGCGTCGGTCAGCCCCCACGTGGTGAGCTGGGCGGTGGCATTTTGGCGGACGTGGGCGACGACAGCGGGGTGGGGTTGCAGGTCCCAGGCGGCGACGCGGTCGGCGCTGAGGGCGCGGGTGCGGGCGATGAGCAGGACGATGTCGTCGTCGGGACGGTGGGTGAGGGTGGCGGTGAGGACGTGGTCGCAGACGGTGTCGAGGGTGTGGGCGGGGCGGACGAGGCCGGCGAACATCTTGTCGAAGGCTTCGTCGATGTCGTGGTCTCGAGGTTCGAGGAGGCCGTCGGTGTAGAGGGCGAGCAGGCTGCCTTCGGGTAGTTCGGTCTCGGTGGCCTCGAACGGCAGGCCGCCCAGGCCGAGCGGGGGGCCGGCGGGGACGTCGAGGAGGTAGGCGGCGTCGGGAGTGACGACGGCGGGCGGGGGGTGGCCGGCCCGGGCGAGGGTGCAGCGGCGGGTGACGGGGTCGTAGACGGCGTAGAGGCACGTGACGCCGATGCCGCCGGCGCCTTCGGGAGCGCCTTCGGGGGTGGCTTCGTCGGCGGAGAGGCGGATGACGAGGTCGTCGAGGTGGGTGAGCAGTTCGTCGGGCGGCAGGTCGACGTCGGCCAGGGTGCATACCGCGGTGCGCAGCCGGCCCATGGTGGCCGAGGCGCGGATGCCGTGGCCGACGACGTCGCCGACGACGAGGGCGACGCGTGCGCCTGACAGCGGGATCACGTCGAACCAGTCGCCGCTGACGCCGGCCAGGGGGTCGGCGGGCAGGTAGCGGGAGGCGATCTCGAGGGCGGCCTGCTCAGGGAGGGCCCGCGGGAGCAGGCTGCGTTGCAGGGTCATGGCAGTGGTGCGTTCGCGGGTGTGGCGCCGGGCGTTGTGGATGCTCAGGGCGGCCCGGGCGGTGAGCTCCTCGGCCAGATGCAGGTCCTGGGGGGTGAAGGGGGCGGGGTTGTGGTGGCGGCTGAAGAGGGCGGCGCCCAGGGTGGTGCCTCGGGCGCGCAGCGGCACCACCATGAGCGAGTGTGTGCCCCACTCGCGGATCCGGGCCGCACCTGGGTCCTCGCCGGCCCACCGGTCAAGCGTGGGGCCGGTCATCTCGTAGAGCGCCCCGCGGCCCTTTGCCAGACATGCGGCCACCGGGGACAGCGCCGGGTAGGTGCTGGACTCGCCGACGGCGACCGGGGACTCGGGGCTTCCTTCCAGGACCGAGCGCACGGCGGCGCGGCGCATGGTGATCGGCCCGGCGAAGGCGGTGGCGCCCGCCTCCTCACCGCGCGCAGGGAGCAGGTCGACGGCGGCGAAGTCCGCGAGGCGGGGAACGGCGACGTCGGTGAGTTCCTGGGCTGTACGGGCGATGTCCAAGGTGGTGCCGATACGGGTGCCGGCCTCGTTCAGCAGCATCCGCTCCCTCTCCGCGTGCTCCTCGTGCCCCTGGTACGCGGTCAGGCACACGCCCCGCAGCCGGCCCGCTCCGTCGCGCAGCGCGGTAAGCGACACCGGCCGGCCACGTTCTGGGCCGTCAGCGCATGCGGCATGGGCGGCGGGGAGGAAGGCCTCGGTCCACTGCGACCGGCCGTCCTGAAGCACCCGGCGCATCCGCTCCTGGAGCTCCTCGCCCACGGGGTGCGGCGCGATGTCCACCAGGCGCAGCCCGCGCATCTCGGCCTCGGTGAGCGAGAGGGCGCGCTCCATGCCGGTGCTCGCCGCGATGAGCCGCAGATCCGTGCCGAAGACGGCCAGGATGCACGGGGACTGGGCGAACGCCCACTCCTTCAGCTCCCTCAGCCCGCCGGGTTCCTCCTCCGGCCCCTGCTCGCCAGGTGCGTCCGGTGTGCCGTGCGGGCGGTTTTCGGGGTGCGGGGGCGGGCTGGTCACGGCGCAGAGAAGGAGCCACTCGGTGGCCGCACCGCCGGTGGGGGTGCGGCGGTGAGCGAGCAGGTGCTGTTCGAGGCGGCGGCCGTCCTGGTGGCGCAGCACCACGGTGCCGTTCCACCGGTCCTTGCCGGCCGCCTGGTGACCGGCCGCCCGGCGGGCGGTCTCGCCGGTGTCGTCGGCGAGCAGGCGGGTGGCAGGGCGGCCGATGATCTGTGAGGGCTCGTAGCCGAGCAGGCGCCGGGCGCCCTCGCCCCACCCCGTCACGATGCCGTGTTCGTCGACGGTGGCCGTGGCCGTGACGGTGGCGGTGCGGGGCAACTCGAGCGGGGCGTCCGCCTCGCCCGGCCGTTCACCAGGAGGAGTGGGAAGGTGCTGCATCGGCGCTCATCTCGCCTCGCTCGTTCCTCGACCGCTGTTCCCGGGTGAACCCCACGGCCAGGCCCCTACCTACAAGCATGATCCTGCGGCGCGGGAAGTACCAGCACGGTGCTCAGTAGCCGGCCCGGCAGGCCGCGACGGCCACGGCGATGCGTGCCCTGCCCACTCCGGGCGGCCGAGCAGGGCGGCGTCCGCCTTGGCCTCGACGAACGAGTCCTCGGACAGCACCAGGTCGGGGAAGTGCGGTGGGCGTGACTTGCCGTTCCTCGACCGATATGCAATACGTGGAGAGAGACTCTTCAGCGCTCGCCGAGGAACCCCTGCCGGCCGTCCCGGAAGAGGAGCGCCATGTCAGGAGCGCAAGAGGCCGCCGGACGCGTGATCATCGGACGTTACCGGCTTCTGCGTCGGCTCGGTACCGGCGGCATGGGACGTGTGTGGCTGGCGTACGACCAGGAACTGGCGTGCGAGGTCGCGCTCAAGGAGATCGTTCTGCCGCCGGACGTTCCCGAATGCGAGGTGCGTTGCCGGATCGCGAGGGCCCGCGGCGAGGCCCGGCACGCCGCCCGGCTGCGCAACCATCCGCATGTCGTCACCGTGCACGACATCGTGGAGGAGGGCGACCTGCCATGGATCGTCATGGAATTCGTGCCCGATGCCATGGATCTGGAGGCAGTGGTGCGCGAGCAGGGGCCGCTGCCGCCCGGCGACGTCGCCCGGATCGGGCTGGCGGTCCTCGACGCCCTGCTTGAGGGACACCGGCTCGGCGTCCTGCACCGGGACGTCAAACCGGCCAACATCCTGCTGACCCGTCCGGGGTCCCGCCCCGCCTGCCCGACGGAGGGTGGCGGCCAGGTGATGCTCACCGACTACGGCATCGCGCTGGAGCCGAGCTCCGGGGAGGACCGCCTGACCGCCACCCTGGAGGTCCTCGGGACGCCGCGCTTCATGGCCCCGGAGCGGGCCAACAGTCAGCCGCCCACCCCTGCCGCCGACCTGTTCTCGCTCGGGGCCACCCTGTACTACGCCCTCGAGGGGGCCGGTCCCTTCGACCGGGACACCGCCCTCGCCACGCTGAGCGCCCTGCTGTTCGAGTCCCCGAGCCTGCCGCGCCAGGCGACGGAGCTGACGCCGGTCCTCATCGGGCTGCTGGCAAAGGACCCCGCGGACAGGATGGACGGTGCGGAGGCCGCCCGGCGGCTCGCCTCCATCGCCGACCAGCCCCATCCGTTCCCTGTCCAGCAACCGGCTCCCTCACCGGAGGTGCCGCCGCCCGAGCCGCCCCCCGCCTCGAAGCCGCCGCGTCCCCAGGAATCGGCCCCACCGACCGAGATCCTGTCGCCGGCCGAGCCGGAGGAGCCGACCGGCCCGCCCCTCGAACCGCTGCCGCGCAAAGGGCACGAGGAGCCGAGCGGCCCGCCCCTGGAACCACTGCCGCACAAGGGGGACGAGGCCCGGCTGCTCCCCCGCCCGCCGCGGCGTGGAAACCGACGGACCAGGCTCATCGCGGGGGTGGCGCTGGTGGCGCTTGCCGCGGCGGGCGGCGGCGTCTACCTGGCACAGTCCCGTTCCTCGGGTCCGACCGAACCGTCCGTGTCCTCGATCCAGGTCGGCAAATCCCCTGGCGGGGTGGCGGTGTCCCCGGACGGACGCCGGGCCTACGCGACCAACTACTTCGGCCCGGCCTCGGTGTCGGTGATCGACACCGAAACCAACCGCACCGTCGGCAACCCCATCCAAGTCGGCGACAAGCCGTACGGGGTGGCGGTGTCCCCGGACGGAAGCCTGGCCTACACGGCCGACTCCGGCTCGGATTCGGTGTCCGTGATCGACACCGAAACCAACCGCACTGTCGGCAACCCCATCCGTGTCGGCAAGAGTCCAGTCGGGGTGGCGGTGTCCCCGGACGGACGCTGGGTCTACGTGGCCAATGCCGGCTCGGATTCGGTGTCGGTGATCGACACCGCCACCAACCGTACCGTCGGCAAACCCATCCATGTCGGCACGAAGCCGTACGGGGTGGCGGTCTCCCAGGACGGAAGCCTGGCCTATACGCCCAACTCCGGCTCGGATTCGGTGTCGGTGATCGACACCGAAACCAACCGCACCGTCGGCAGCCCCATCCACGTCGGCAAGAAGCCCGTCGGGGTGGCGGTGTCCCCGGACGGAAGCCTGGCCTACACGGCCGACTCCGGCTCGGATTCGGTGTCCGTGATCGACACCGAAACCAACCGCACCGTCGGCAGCCCCATCCGTGTCGGCAAGAAGCCCGTCGGGGTGGCGGTCTCCCAGGACGGACGCCGGGCCTACACGGCCAATGCCAGCCCTGATTCGGTGTCGGTGATCGACACCGCCACCAACCGCACCGTGGGCAAACCCATCCACGTCGGCGGGTATCCGGTGTGGGTGGCCGTTTCCCCGGACGGACGCCGGGCCTATGCGGCCAATGCCGGCTCGGCCTCGGTGTCGGTGATCAAGTTCTAGCCTCCCCTTTTCACTTGAGGTCACCGTCCCCACACCACTGCACTCCCCCACCAGCTTCAGGCCGTTGACCAGGGAAAACATAGTGGTTGACAGTGGTCCGGCTGCAGACCAAGCTGTAGCACTAAACCGACAAACAAGAAGAAATCGGCCACAAGTCAAGGGAGATCATCATGACGACAAGCACCCGGAAGCGCATCCGACACCTTGTCGGTGCGTTCTGCGTTGCCGCGCTGCTCGCCGGAACGGTGGGCGTGACGAGCGCCGTGGCAGCACCTCCGCCGACGAAGGCCACGACGGAATCGCCGAGCGAGGGCTGCACGGGCCCCCAGAACCCGCCGGGCTGTGTGTGAGGCAAGGTCGGGGCAGGTGTCGCCCACTGTGTGGTGTCCGACTTGAAAGCCGTTGCGCGGCGTGTTGTCGGCGTACAACCTCATCTGCCGCCCCCACGTACGAGCCGACCTCGATCTTGCATGACGGTCCGCCGACGGAGTCGGTGGACCGTTTCGCTTTCTGCGCACGAAGCGACCGGGACGGACCGGTCCGCACAGAGACGCGACGAGGGCATCGGGCCCGGGCCGGGTCAGACCTCCCGGCGCGGGCCCTCGATACCGGACGGGCCTGCCTCCGCGAGCCGACGGGGGCCGGTCCGCCCGGCCGTTCATCCGTAGCGGCGCAGTTCGTGGAAGAAGTCCTCCACGACGTGCAGATGCCCAGCACGGGCCACCTCGTCGTACACACGTTTGCCGACGGCGAGGTCGAGCACTCCTAGGCCGAAGGGCGAGAAGACCACGGGCCGGTCCTCCGGGAGCGCCACCCGGCCGGTCATGACGTCGTCCAGCGTTCCGGTGAGAAAGTCCCTGTTTCCGGTGAGCTGTTCGGTCAGGTGTGGTGACGTGTCGGCCTTGAGGCAGTGGTCGACGTCGTCGACGATGTTCGCCGATGCGAGCACGATGTCGGGGGCGAGGTCGCGCAGCGACACATGCAGCACCAAGGGGTTGTGGTCGAACCATGCCGGGTCGGTGACGTGTGGCCGGCCGGCGACGGTGGCGAAGACCACCAGGTCGCTGGAGCGGATCAGCTGCTCCGGGCTGTCGTGCGTGGTGATCCGTGGGGCCGGATCGGTGTGTTCCAGGTAGCTGTGGAAGCCGGCAGCGTGGTCGGGGGACACGTCGTGTACGCCGATCTGGTCGAAGTTCCAGCCGGTTGCGGCCAGAAAGGCGTGGATGTAGCGGGCGATCAGGCCGGTTCCGAAGAAGCCGACGCGGGTGGGGCGTCGGCGGTGGCGGCTGAGCCAGTCGGCCGCCGACGCGGCCATCGCGGCCGTTCGGCTCGCGCTGATGATGGAACTCTCCAGGCAGGCGATCGGATAGCCGGTGTCGTGGTCGTTGAGGATGAGCACGGCCGAGGCCCGCGGGATGCCGGAGGGCACGTTGTCGGGGAAGCTGGAGATCCACTTCAGGCCGTCCACCCGTACCTGCCCGCCGATCGACGCGGGCAGCGCGATGATCCGCGCCGTCGGCCGGTCGGGGAAGCGCAGGAAGTACGACGGCGGATTGACCGAGTCCCCGGCCGCGTGCAACCGGTAGGTCGCCTCGACGAGATCGACGATCTGCCGTTCTCGGCCCTGCAGCGTGTGCTGGACCTGGGCGCCGGAGATCACGGCGAACAGTGGCACCGCGACCTGCGGGGGCGTCGTGCTCGGCTGGGGCATCGCGGACTGGGGCATGGTGCGGACTCCTTGTCGCAGGAAGAGGACGTGGTCATCGGGCGTTTGCCTCGAAGGTCGGCGGGCAGGGGGCCGGGGGCAGCGGTTCGGCCATGGCGACGACGACGTCACGCGGTGGTTCGAAGGGCTCCCTGTTGTGTGCCATGCGGACGTTGTCGACGAGCATCAGGTCGCCGTCCTGCCACGGCTCGCGGACGGTGTGCCTCTCGTACACCGTGTTGATCAGCTGGACGACGTCCCCGCCGATCGGATCCCCCTTGCCGAAGCGCGTGGTGAAAGGCAGCCGGTCGGGGCCGTGGACGTCGATGAGGTACTCCCGCACCTCGGGGGCCATCGTCCACTCGTTGAGGAACGCGATCTGGTTGAACCAGCAGCGTCGGCCGGAGACCGGATGGCGCACCACGGCGCGGCGGCGCTGGCGGGTGTGCAAGCCTCCGTCGGGCAGCCAGCGGAACTCGATCCTGTAGGCGCGGCAGTAGTCCTCGACAGCAGTCCTGTCGTCGGTGCCGAACGATTCCGCCCAGGAGGCCCCGATCTCGTCGTGGTACGTGCGAGTGAGCAGCCAGCCCTCCTCTTCGAACCGCTGGACCAGCTCGGGCGGCAGCGCGTCGAGGACGGCGGTGGCGTCGGCGAGAGCGGTGGCTCCGCCGGTGCGGGGCGCGGTGAGGCAGGCCAGCAGCAGGAGGCCGGGGGGCGCGTGGGTGTAGCTGAGTTCGTGGTGCATGCACATGGGCTGGTTGGCCGGCCAGGTGGTGGAGGAGTAGACGCCCGGCGCGCGGGTGCGGCGGGGCGCGAAGGCCTCCCTCTCGGTCATCGGGCCGGGAGCCAGGTGGTGGAGGACGGCCCCGGCCTGGCCGGCCTCCCGCAGAGCGAGGCCGCGGATGAGAAGCGCGCCGTGTTCGGTGACGAGGCTGCGGACGGCGTGGCGGTGCTCGGCCGCCCAGCCCGGCGCGTCCCCGTGGGCGTGGGCGTCCGTGTGCAGGACGGGGAGGTCGCCGGGGTGCACGTCGAGTTCCGGCCGCCCGGGCCTGGGCGCAGCGGCGGGTGTGGGGACGGTGGAGGCGGGGAGTGACATCCTTCTCTTCCTTTCCGTGGTGTGGGGGATGTTCCGTGGGTCGGGGACGTCGGACGAGGTCAGGCTGAGGCCTGTCGCGCGGTCGACTGCCGACGGCAGTGCTCCTCCAGGAGCCGGGCCAGGTCCGTGAGGACGGGGTGGCGGGTGATGTCCGCCAGGGACACCAGGCGGTCCAGGCTGATGGCGAGTTTCACGGCCGACAGCGAGGTGCCGCCCAGGTCGAAGAAGTGGTCGTGGCGTCCGATCCGGTCCTGCGGCACACCGAGCACGCCCGCCCATGCGGCGGCCAGCCGCCGTTCGGTGGGCGTACCGGGCGCCTCGACGTCGTCCTTCGCGGCATGAAGCCGGGTGGCCAGGGCCGTCAGGGCTTTCCTGTCCACCTTGCCGTTGGCGGTCAGCGGGAGGTCCGCGCACCAGTGGACGACCGAAGGGACCATGTACGGGGGCAGTACGGTGCTCAGCCGATCCAGCAGGACGTCGGGGTGCAGGGGTCGCGGGGAGGTGTAGAAGGCCACCAGGTGTGTGCTGTGGTCGGGCCGTTCGGCGACCACCACGGCGCTGTCGCGGACGCCGGGCACCCGCAGCAGGGTGTTCTCGATCTCGCCGGTCTCGATGCGGAAACCACGGATCTTGACCTGGGTGTCGCGACGGCCCAGGAACTCCAGCTTGCCGTCGGGCCGCCAGCGGCCGAAGTCGCCGCTCAGGTACAGGCGCCGGCCTGGACGGTGGGGATCGCTCAGGTAGGCGGGCCGGGTGCGCTCGGGGTCGTTGACATAGCCGCGGCCGACGCAGATCCCCGAGAAGGCGATCGCGCCCGGAGCACCGAGCGGCACCGGGTTCAGGTGCTCGTCGACGACGTAGAGGTGCACGTTGTTGACCGGCCGGCCCAGGGGGACCCGGTCGCCGTCCGGTGAACGGTCCATGATCTCGTGGTTGGTGTCGTCGGAGGTCTCGGTCAGTCCATAGGCGTTGACCAGCTTGACGTGGGGCTGGGCGGCGAACCAGCGCTGGGCGAGTTCTTTCTTCAGCGCCTCGCCGGTGACCGACACGTACCGCAGGTCCGGCAGTTCGCGCGGGTGCTGCTCCAGGTATGTGAGGACGACGTCCAGGTAGGACGGAACGACCTGGAGGACGGAGACCCGTTCGCGGGCGAGGGTGTCGACGAACTGCCGGACGTCGAGGATCACGTTCTGCTCGACCAGAAGGGTCCGTCCCCCGGCCAGGAGCGCGGCGAGCAGTTGCCACAGCGAGATGTCGAAGCACTGGGGCGCGGTCTGGGCGACCACCTGTCCTTCGGTGACCTCCAGGTCGTCGATCTTGGCGTGGAGGTGGTTGAGCATGCCCCCGTGTTCGCACATGGCGCCTTTGGGCTGACCGGTGGAGCCGGAGGTGAAGTAGATGTAGGCCAGTTGGCCGGCCGTCACGGCGATACCGAGGTCGTCGTCGGCGTGGCCCTCCTCGTCGGCGGTGTCGGTGTGCAGCGTCCGCACGGTGGGCAGGGACGCGAGGGCCGTTCGGAGGGTGGTGGGGGCGGTCGGTCCGGTGAGCACCAGCGTGCACCGGGAAGCGGTGAGCATGGCCTTGACGCGTTCGGCAGGCAGATGCGGCTCGATGGGCAGGTAGGCGCCTCCGGCCTTGAAGACGGCCAGCACGGCGGCCGGCCAGTCCAGGTTTCTGTCCATCACCACCGCGACGACGCCTTCGCGGTCGAGTCCTCGCGCCAGCAGGGCGCGGGCCAGCCGGTTGGCACGGGCATTGAGCTCCCGGTAGGTCCACTGGCGATCGCCGTGCACCGCTGCGACCGCGTGCGGGTCGTGCCGTACGCGCTGCTCGAACAGCTCATGGACCCCGGCGTCGGGCAGGCCGCGGTGGGGCCCGGCGAGCCCTTCGATCTGGAAGCGCCGTTCCTCGGGGGACAGCAGGCTCTGCCGGCTGTGCTCCGCGGCCGGGTCGGCGACGATCAGGGCGAGCGCGGTGAGATGGTAGCCGACGATGCGGGCGGCGCTGTCGGCGTCGAGGAGATCGGTGCGGTAGCGCGCCCGCAGCGTGAGCCCGCCGTCGTCGTCGTGCGCGATGCCCATCCGCAGTACTGCGTCGATGGCCGGGGCGCTGCTGTCTGCGGCGGGGGTGTCGCCGAAGCCGGCGACATCAAGTGCGGTTTCATAGGAGGGCTCGGGAAGGCCGAGTTCGCGCCTGAGGTCGTCGACCGGGTAGTCCCGGTGAACCAGCACCTGCGAGACGGCCTCGTGGGTGTGCGCCAGCAGGGCCCGCCAGGAGCGGGGTGTCGTCGTCAGCCGGCACGGCAGTGGCCGACCAGGGGCGAGCCCGAACAGGCCGATGGTGGCGGCGCTTTCACCGGTCAGCGCGGCCAGCACTTTGGCATGCGCCGCCAGCAGCACGGTGCTCAGCGGCACGGCCAGGCCGTCTGCCAGCCGGCGCACGGCTGCCGCGTCACTGACGGGGATCGGTGCGTGGTGCTCGGCCAGTCCGGCAACCGGCGCGCGGGTCCAGCGCGGAAGGGGCGTGCAGCCGCCGGCCTCCGTCAGGATGCCGTGCCAGAAGCCGCGGGCGGCGGGAGTGTCGAGTGCCATCGGGATCTGTCCTTGGCTCGGGTGCTGATGTGGTCTGCTGCGGTCTGATGTGGCGGGGTGCTTGTGGCACGGCGTCAGATGCGGCCTGTCAGGGGGATGGGTGGGCGGGGGTGCTGTCGGGCAGCTGGCGGGCTGGGTTTCCGCCCCACCGGGCCTGCGAGGGGACGTGTTCGCCCTTCATGAGGAAGGAGTCGCAGGCCAGGTCGACGTGGTCGGCCAGGGCGACGCCGTAGTGGACGAATGCGCCGACACCGAGCGTGCAGTCGGCACCGATCGTGGTGCGGTCGGACTTGAAGGCGCCGTCCTCCTGCGAGTGGCACTGGACCACCGTGCCCGCGTTGAGGGTGCAGTCGTCCCCGATGGTCACCAGCGTCCGTTCGGGGAAGAAGGAGCCGTCGTCGAACACCCGCTTGCCGATCCGGGCACCCTGCAACCGCAGAACCACGTTCTTGAACGGGGTCCCGCTGAAGATCTGGGCGTGATCGACCGCCGCCATCTTCCAGAAGCGTTCGTGCCGCCAGAAGGACGGCTCGTAGATCGAGCAGGTCAGCGGCCGTTGTGCCGTGAATCCCGTGGCGGCCCGCTCGATCAGGGTGAAGTAACAGACGCTGAAGACGAGGCCACCGACCATGGACAGGGCAATCGCCGATGCGCCCATGGAGGGGTAGAGGCTTCCGGCTCCCAGGGTCAGCAGGGTGACGACGAAGACGTGGAACCACCGCGCCAGCAGATACAGCACCGCGGTCACGGCGTTGTGCCGGTTCTTTCGGACGAGGTGGTGGCGCAGTTCGCTGCCGCCCGCCAGGTTGTTCAACCGGGCGTCCCGCATCACGGTGCGCGGAATGGTGAAAGGAGGCGAACCCAGCAGACCGACGTCCTCCCGTATCTCTCCGTCGATGGGCACCATGACCTTCGTGGCCAGCAGGCAGTTGTCGCCGGTCCTGGCCTGTGCCGGATAGGCGATGCGGTTTCCGAGGAAACTTCGCGCTCCGATGGAGGCACGGCGGAGACGGAACGATGTGTTGGAGAAGTCGGCATTGATGACCGACAGGCCGTCGGCGACCATCGTGTTGCTGCCCACCGACGTATGGAACGGACTGTCGTGCTTGAGTTCCGTGCCGAAATTCGAGCCGGTCTGCGTGACATGGCGCAGGTCGTAGCCGAGGTAGCGCAGGTAGTGAACGATCGCGGAGCTGTCCCCGAATATCGTGGTGAAGAACTTCCGGTTGGTCACCAGGGCGATCGCCCGGTGCAGACCGTAATGGAAGCCGTAGAGCGGGTAGACCGTGTCCGGCCTGATCGCCCTGTTGAGCAGGCGGGGCACCACGCCTTGGAGGGCAAGACCGGCGAGCGCGGCGCCGAAGAACAGCGTGAAGGAAGTGGCCAGCGCGCTCAGGCACAACGCCGAGCCGGCGTGCGGCCATGACCCGGCATCGAGGGGTGCCTTCAGCTGCGGTACCGCGGCGACCAGCAGGGCAGCGCCGCCCGTGGCCAGGGGCAGATACACGAGCAGCAGGGCCAGCAACTGCCCCAGGGCGTAGCGGACCCTTCTCGTGGCGGAGCAGTCGGCGGCGTGCGTACTGCGGAAGTCCGTGCCGGTGGGCTCGGCCGGTGAACCGTGCCAACGCTCCCCGGCGGGTACGGCCTGCCCGGGGTACAAGGACGAGGCATGACCGAGCTGGGACGCGTCGCCCATCGAGGTGTGGATGTCCAGGACCGTCTGTTCACCGACGACGACATCCTTGCCGAGAGTGACCGGACCGGTCTGGATGACGCCGGCATGGGCGCGGTAACAGGAGAACAGAGAGTCCTTGCGTATGACCGCCCCGTCTCCGATGGTGAGCAGATCCGTACCCACAGGAATATGCGTGGAAAAGATCGCAACATCGCGGCCGATCTTCGCACCCAGCGCCCGCAGATACAGCACGAACAGCGGCGACGCCGCGAACAGGCGGACAGGGCTGGTCCGGATCAGGGTTTTGACGATCCACCAGCGCAGGTAGGTGACGCTCCACACCGGGAACTGACGGGGCGTGAAACGGCCGATGAGCGTCCATTTGGCCAGGATCGGCACCGTGCACAGGCCGATGAACCCGGCACCGCCGGCCAGCACGGAACGCAGGTAGCGATCGGCGAGGCCGGAGCCGTCGCCGATCCACGCGTAGCCCCGTGTCGCTGCCAACGCGGCCAGGTAGCAGTACCCGAGGAAGAACAGCGACTGCAGCAGTCCGCACAGCACGTACTGACGTGTGCCGGCTCGCACTGCGCCCCCGTGCGAGGTCTGTGCGGCGTTCGTGGGCGGCACCGGCCCGGAGGCCGGGACGGACGGCTGACGGGGCATGGATACGGGTGTCGGAGGCGTCGTGGGCGTCGACGCGCTGGTCGTGAGTCCGGTGCCCGCGGTCGCCGCACCGGTGGCGGCGGATGCGGAGGCCAGGGCTTCGGGCCCGGTCAGCGCGGCGGCGAGACTCTCGACGGTGGAATGCCGGTAGACGTCCTTCATCGACACGGGCGGCAGGTCCGCCCGCTTCCTGACCCGTGCACAGAACTGGGCCATCACCATCGAATCCGCGCCCAGGTCATCGAAGAAGTGGCTGTCCGCCGACACGTGTTCCACGCGCACGACGTCGGCCAGCACCTCGGCCAGTAGCCGTGCGGTCGCGGCCGGCGACCCGGCGGTCCCGGCGTCAGGCCCTCCGGTGCCGTCGGGGCACATGGAGAGGCGGGGCGGGCCGGCCGTCCAGGTACGGGAGGAATTCCCTGCCATGTGAGCTCCGATGTCGTCGGTCTGTGGTGGAGGCGGGCTTCTTCCACCCGCGAAGGCGCCAGAGCCTTTCGCGGCGGATTCCTCAAGCCCGCCCCACCAGTACGCCCGGCCGGCACGACTTCGTCACGCCGCTGAATCTCGTAACTTGACACCGCGCATTGGTGGCGGTAAGCGCCGGGGACAAGCCCAGGTGGAAGGCACCGGGCCCGCGCATGTCCCTCCTCGAATCCCTGGAATCCGCGCTTTTACGCGCGAGCCCGGCCGTTGTCAAGCCCCGAATTCCGGTGGCGTGACGGAACCAGGGCTGATCCCGCGTACTGGTGGAGGCGGTTCACCCACAGATCAGGAGTTCAACCGTGCCGGTCATATCCACCCCTCAGGAATTCAACGAGAACGACCTCTACATCGACCTGGAGGAGATAACCGGGCACCAGTTGTTCCTCAAATGTGAAGGTTTCAACTTCGCCGGCTCGATCAAGCTCAAGGCTGCCGCCGCCATGGTCGAGGCCGCCGAACGCGACGGTCTGCTCACCGAGGGCGCGATCCTCGTCGAGTCCTCCTCCGGCAACCTCGGGGTGGCCCTGAGCATGATCGCGGCCAGCAAGGGCTACGGGTTCGTGTGCGTGACCGACAGTCGCTGCAACCTGCCCACCCGGCTGCTGATGGAAGCGCTCGGCAGCCAGGTCCACATCGTCACTGAGCCCGCCCGGCAGGGTGGCCTGCTCGGCGCGCGCATCGCCTACGTCCGCGCACTATGCGCGTCGGACGACCGGTACGTGTGGCTCAACCAGTACGCCAACCCCAACAACCACATGGCCCACTACCGCACCACCGCCCCGGCCATCGCCCGCCGCTTCCCCCACCTCGACGTCCTCTTCGTCGGAGCCGGTACCACGGGCACGCTCATGGGCTGCGCACGCTACTTCCGCGAGTGGCACCGGCCGGTGCACATCGTCGCCATCGACACCGAGGGCTCTGTCACCTTCAAGGACACTCCAGGCCGGCGCATGATCCCCGGCCTGGGTACGAGCGTGCGTCCACCGCTGCTGGACGACTCCTACGTGGACGAGGTGATACACGTCAGCGAAGCCGACACCATCCGCACCTGCCACCAGCTCGCCCGCCGCGGCTTCCTCTTCGGAGGCTCCACCGGCACGGTCGTCAGCGGCGCCACCCGTTGGCTCGCCCAGCGGCCGGCACCCCGCCGGCAGCCGACCGCCGTGGCCATCGCGCCCGACCTCGGCGAGCGCTACCTCGAAACCGTTTACCACACCAACTGGGTCCAGGACCTCTACGGGGACGACGTACTCGAAGGCGCTACCGCCGCCCACACTCCCGCAGGGGGCGAGGCGCGGACCGCGAGCAGACCGCACCGGGAATTCCTTGATGCGCCCCTCGTCGGCGAGGGACAGCAGATCGACGGCAGGGAGCCGCATGCCGCCGGCGGTGGCCCGGAGCGGCAGCGCCGCTGAGTGGCCGTGCGGCAGCGCCGCTGAGCGGCCGGTGCGGCAGTCACGCCAGGTGACACAGGGCGGACGGTGTGCGTCAGCCCGCCGGACCACGCGGAACAGCTCGCTCCCCGCCATGGCCCGCGCCCGGCCCGGCCCGGCCCGGCCACCGAAGTCACCGAGGCCGAGGACCCTTGAGTACGGCACCTGGGCGCCGAACCGCGACCGCGCCGGCGTATCCGTCGTCCACGGCCACATCCCTGATCGTCCATCCCCGCACAGCGGCCGGTGCGCTCCTCCGAGCCCCCAGGTAGTCCAGTGACATGGCGCGTCCCAGCCCCGTGCCCAGCCCCTTCAGATAGGCCTCCTTGCGCGCCCAGACCCGAGCGAACGCCGCCGGCCTGTCCAGAGTCCGCAGCTCGCTCAACTCGGCGCTCTCCCGCGGATGCAAGCAGGCACCGACCTCATCGGCGACCGCGAGGCCGGGCACCGTCTCGACGTCCACGCCCACCGGAGTCGGCGCGAAGGCCAACAGACACAGCCCCCCGCTGTGGGACAGCGAGAAATGCACGGGATCGCCACGCACCGCAGGACGCCCGTGCGGCTCCCCGCACTGGGGGCACGGCAGCCGCTCCAGCGGAACGTCGACGGGCGGGACGCCCAGGTAGGCACCCAGCAGCAGGCGCATGGCCACGTGCCCGCTCAGATACGTGTCCCTGTCCCGGGTCTCCCTCAGCGCCGCCGCACGCTCCGTCTCGGACCCGTCCAGTACCGAAGAGGCCAGACGTGCCACCACCGACCTGAAGGCCTCCGCCCGCACCAGCCACAACCAGGGCCGCCCCGCCGCCCCCGACACCATCAGCGGCTGCTCCCACCGTCCGTCCCGCAACTCCGTCGGACGCCACAGCGCACCAGCCTTCACACAGGCAGGATACGAACTCGAACGAGATCGGGTCGCGGCTCCGGTTGCCTCACAACCGTCCTGGTGATCGATAGAGATACGGCCTCTCAAACCATTCGGTCCTTCCTGTGACGCGCCTGTGACAGTCGGCGGACACGGCCATGACGTCCGGCAAGCAATCTGAAGAAACAAGGGCAAATCGCCCAAAACGGTCAGATCCCTCGCCGGAGGACAGCACCATGAGCGCCACCCTGACCATTCCGCACATCGAAGTCTCCGCCCCCGCGCTGGCTCCGCGCGAGCGCGAGACGCTCCGGCACATCGCCGCCGGCCGCACCTACGTCCAGACCGCCCGCCACATGGGCCTCTCCCCCCACACTGTGGACGCCTACCTGCGCCGTATCCGGGCCAAGCTCAACATCACCAACACCGCCGAACTGACCCGTATGGCCATCGCCCTGGGCCTGTGACCGTCGCCGCCGCTTTGCAGTAGGAAGCTGTTGCCCTTTCGATCCAGAGTGCGATGTGATCGAAAGGACAACAGCTTCCTACAGCGTTCGCCCCTTTTTTCTTTCCGGGGTGCAGGGTTTTCCGCCCGGCACACGGATTGGTGAACTTCCGCCGTGCGCCGGGGCGGCCTCATCGCGATTCGGTGGTGCAGGTTGCCGGGGCTGCTGCCGTGGTCGTGGCCCTCCTGGTGGCGCGGAGTGTGCCCGGGGCCGTCTCCCCGCGCCGCAGTGCCAGATACCTCCGCAGGCCCCTGTTGGCTTCCCGTCGTGCCCGGCGCAGTACCGGGACCTGGGTGGCCCTGTGCAGTTGGTAGTGCCACGGCGTCTGGGCCCCCTGCCGTACGGACATCGCGTAGGCGAAGTCCACCAGGTCCCGCTCAAGGTAATGGTCGAGATGCTCGAACCAGGCCATACTCGTGCGGGCCGCGGCCTGCACGGAATGGAGCGCGGCCCGGCGGCGCTTGTCGTAGGCCCGCAAAGCGGCAGACAGCGCTGCCTCCGTATACAGGCTGTGCGCGAGCTCGATCGCATCCAGCAGCGCCAGCCGGGTGCCCGAGCCCAGGGTGTAGTGGGTGGTGTGGGCGGCATCCCCCAGCAGCACCATGTTGTCGTGGCACCAGGTGGCGTTGCGCACCTCGGTGAAGTGCTGCCAGCTTGCCGGTTCTCCCCGGGACTGGCCCAGCAGCGCGTGGCCGTCCAGAGCGGAGGCGAAGATCTGTTCCAACAACCGCACACCGTCGGCGGTGTCGAGCGTATTGAGCCCCAGCCCCCGCCAGGTCTCCGGGGCGCATTCGACGACGCAGGTGCTGACTTCCGCGCTCGAGGGGTAGGCGTAGAACCAGATCCACCCGGCCGGCGTCGGTTCGAAGGCGAAGGTGAAGCGGGGGAACACCTTGTCGGTGCCCAGCCATATGTAGGGGTTGCGGCCGACTTCCAGGCGGGTGCCGAACTGATCGCCGTGCAACTGGCGCACCCGGCTGTTGGCCCCGTCACAGGCGACGATCAGGTCGGCGTCGGCGAGTTCCGCCAGGTCGTCGACCTTGCGGCGGTGCTGGACATCCACCCCCAGCTCGGTTGCGCGTCGGGCGAGGATGTCGAGCAGGGTGGCACGGGTGATGCTGTAGCCGTACCGGCCCAGATACGCGGTCTGTTCGCCGCGGCGGACCTCCTGGTCTTGCCACAGGGCCGAGGCCGCACGCACCGCCTGGGCGCTGTCGGGGTCGTTGCGGTAGAGGTGGTCGAGCAGGTCGTCCCCATACCCCACGCCCCAGCCGTAGGTGGCCCCCGGTGGGTCGCGTTCGATGACGGTGATGTCATGGCCGGCATCGCGGCGCTTGGCCGCGATCGAGAAGTACAACGCGCCCGGTCCACCGCCGACGCACACGATCTTCATGGCGTGTCCCGTTCTGGCCGCACGGCCGGGCGGCCGCATCGCGACTGCGGCACCCTGGTGCGCGGTCGGTGTCGGGTTGGGGCCGCCCACCGGTGGAAGGGCGGTCCCGGCGGGGGCCGCCTGCCGGTCGGGGCCTTGGAGTAGTGGTCGCATGGGTCCGTCTTTCCTGGGGTGGAGTCCCTGGCTTGACTCTCTGGGTTGAGTCTCTGGATTGACTCGGTGGGTTGGGTCTTGGTGCCTGTGGGTCGGTGCGCGCCCGAGGGCGCAGAAGGCGGCTGGGCCTGTGCCCGCCGCCGGGCGCGCGGGTGCGGCGATCTCACACCTGAGGTGTGTCTG
This sequence comes from Streptomyces sp. NPDC006393, assembly GCF_040628575.1. Lineage (NCBI taxonomy): Bacteria > Bacillati > Actinomycetota > Actinomycetes > Kitasatosporales > Streptomycetaceae > Streptomyces > Streptomyces sp. NPDC006393. The sequence goes on along the minus strand of NZ_JBEXZD010000042.1, from coordinate 9,196 downwards.
CCGCACCCGCGTCCGGGCCTTGGCCATCTGACCGGAGGCTCCTCGTGGCCGCGGGGGTCACGGCGGCGTCGGTGGCGCCTGCCCCGGGGCGGCTACCCCCAGCAGTCGGAGCTGCCCCAGCTGTCGAAGCTGCCCCAGCTACTGGAACTGCCCCAGCTACCCCAGCCACCCCAGCTACTCCAGCTGCCCCAGCTGCTGGAGCTGCCCCAACTGTCGCTGTCGCTGCCCCAACTGTCGCTGTCGTCGCCCCAGCAGCCCCAGCCGCCCCAGCTGCTGGCGCTTGCCACGGTGGTGGCGTGCGTCGTGGCGGGTGCGGCCTGGGCGACGGCGCCGCCGCCCAGGAGCGCCCCTCCGGCGGTCACGGTGATGGCCGCGACCTTGGCGATCTTCCTACTCATGCGAAACACGATCTCTCCTTTCGGTGGATGAGCCTCGCTCCGGATCGGTGAGGTCGTGTTTCGAGTAAGCCCGAACCGTCATGCGTCGTCACGCCACTGAATGCCGTGGCTTGACGCCCGCAAATGATCTTGATAAAAGTCCTCGTCCACCCGGAGCAGCCCCGTGACAGCCCTCCCGCCCCAACGGCCGTACATCGGCGCCTCCACGGACGGCACCGCCCGAGACCTGATCATGGGCTACGACGGCACTCAGCGTGCCGTCAGCCGCCCTGCATCTCCAAGTCTGTGTACAGCGGGTTGTGGTCCGAGTAGGGGGTGGGTCGTACGTGGTGCTCGATCGGGGTGATGCCGCGCAGGAAGACGTAGTCGAACTTGCTCTGCCAATCGGTGGTCGGCTCGCATGCGGCGAAGGACGAGGGACGGCACCGCGCAGACGTGTCCGTGGCCAGGGCCCATATCGGGGTGAGCTCGGGGGCGCCCGGTACGGCGTTGAAGTCGCCGAGCACGATGGCGCGGTCGTGCCGAGCGATCGCGGCGGCGAGTACGCGGGTCTGTTCCGCCCGGACCTCTTCCTGACGTCGTTCGGCGAGGTGGGTGTTGAAGACGCGGACGGGCTGCCCGCCCACCAGGGTGGTGACCGCCATGTACCCGCGGTCCTCGGAGCCCCCGTCGGGGTACTCCACGGTGACGCGGTCCGTCATGGGCGCCGCCGAGAGCACCGCCTGACCGTACCCTCCAGGACTCCACGGAACTCCCCCGCAGCGGCCCCAGCTTTGGATGACCGGCCCGTGCGCGACGTAGTAGTGGAGCCCATAGAGCTCCTCCAGATAGTCCCGGATGCTCTCGACGTCACGCCCACACGCTTCCTGCAGACCGATGACCTGGGGTGCATAGGTGGCTATCTCCGTTGCCCGGTCGATGTTTCGTTTGTCGCAGGGGTTGCAGAGGTTCCACGTCATGACCCGGTTGGGCACGATGGCCGTGACGGCGTCGGCGGGCAGTGGTCTGACGGGGGACTCCCCGCGGGGGGCGCTGGGACCGACGAGCGCCAGGCACACCACGGCCATGACGCTCGGGACCAGCCACGTGCTCCGTCCGAACACCATCGCCCCCCGCACATGGATACCGACCTCGTCCCGTACGAGGGTATGGGACGGGACGCTTTTTGGCTGCGCACCGAAGCGGGTGCGAGCGCCGGATCATCGAGCAGCCCGAGCCCTGGACACCAGGGGACGAGGACTGGCCGTGGCGCCGATGGACGCCAGGCCGTCGAAACGGACGTACAGCACCACTTGGCAATCAGTCCGGAGTTCGATCCGCAGGTGGGGCGTCAGTTCCTTGTGCCAGCGGTCCCATTCGATGTGTGCCACGGCAGCCGCCGTCTCGTTCGCGTTCCAGGCCGCCCTGTTCACCTCGCTGGAGGCGTTCCGTGCTGGTTCTGCTCCTGGTGTTATGCGTGGACCGAACTGGGACACCAGCCGTACCGAAGCGCAGTAGCTCCAGCCGGCCAGGACCCCGCGCAGCCGACCAGGGTGGAAATGGGCAGCAGCGACAACATGCAGCTGTACGTCTGCCCGACCTCCCCCGAGCACCCGCACACCGACCCGATCCAATGAGCTGTCCGGCCTGTCACACCCCCTGCGTCCGATGACAGAAGTCCCGGGACCCCGCCAGACCCCTCAACTGGAGCCGCTCCCCGGGCCTACGGCCTGCCGGGGGCTTCTCTTCCTCGACGTCCGGTCATGTACGCGGGGCGTGCCAGGAGGTGAGGGGCAGCGGGCCGCGGTCGACGACGGTGCGGATGCAGAAGGTGCTGCGGGCGTCGCGAACGGGACCGATGGCCAGGATCTGGTCCGTGAGCACCTTTTCGAAGGTGCGCAGGTCCGGCACGGCGAGCTCGACGAAGAAGTCGGCGTCGCCGGAGACCACATGGCAGGCGACGACGTGGTCGATCGCCTTCAGTGCCTCTTCGACCACCTGGGCGGTGGTGCGGGAGTGTTCGACCTTGAGGGAGAGGAACACCGTCAGCCCCAGGCCGAGGCGGTCGCGGTCCAGATCGGCCCGGTAGCCGGCCAGGACCCCGTCCTCCTCCAGCGCCTTGGTGCGGCGCAGGCATGACGAGGGTGACAGGCGCACGGCCTCGGCGAGGTCGACGTTGGGGGTGCGTCCGTGGCGCTGGAGGTGGTCCAGGATCGCCCGGTCGATACGGTCGTAGAGAGGGCGTGGCATGAAATGCAGCGTATCCGCAGTATCGGCGAACAATCCTGCACCACCAGGCCGCATGGGCGCTCACTACGCCATCGCGTGCCGGGCTCGGCGGCTCATTCTGGTCACGCGCCGCAGCCGCCAGCCGGTCCCGCTGCCGCCTCCTACCCCTCTCACACACTTCGGACTGCCTCATGCACCGCTTGCCTCTGGAACCCGACTTCCCTCTGGAACCCGACCGCACCGCGATGACCGAGATGGGCCGTCTTGTCCTGGACCGTGTCGTCGACCGCACCGAGAAGCTCGCGGCCCGCCCTGCGACCAGCCCCCTGACCCCGCAGGCCCAGACCGACCTGGTGGAGTCCTTCCTGGCACCGCCGCCCGCCCGGGGCGGCGACCTGAAGGCCCTGCTCGCACGTCTGGACCAGGCCGCCGACTGCGCTCTGGAGACCGCCGGGCCCGGCCACCTGGCATACATCCCGGGCAGCGGTCTGTACTCGGCGGCGCTCGCCGAGTTCTACAACCGTGCCGTCAACCGCTACGGCGGCCTGGCCTCGGTTGCCCCAGCCCTGGCCGCGCTGGAGGAGAGCGTGATCCGCTGGATGGCCCGCGATGTGTGCGGCCTCCCGGAGGGCAGCGGTGGCCTGTTGACCAGCGGCGGCTCGATGGCCGCCTTCTCCGCGACGGTCGCCGCCCGCCACAACAGGCTCGGCGAGGATCTCGCCGGCGGCATCGTCTACACCACCGCCTTCGCCCACCACTCCGTCGCCAAGGCCGCCCGCCTCGCCGGCATCCGCGCCGCCCACATACGGACCGTGCCGCACACCCCTGACCTGCGGATGGACCCCCACGCCGCCGCCGCGATGATCCGCGCCGACCGGGAGGCCGGGCTGCGGCCGTTCCTGCTGGTGGCCACCGCCGGCACCACCGACACCGGCACCGTCGACCCGCTGCCCGAGCTGGCCGACCTGGCCCGCCGCGAGGACGTGTGGTTCCACATCGACGCGGCCTACGGGGGCTTCTTCCGCCTCACCGCACGCGGCGAGAAACGCCTCGCCGGTATCGAGCAGGCCGACTCGATCACCCTGGACCCGCACAAGACCCTGTTCATGCCGTTCGGTACCGGCGCCCTGGTCGTGCGCGACATCGCCGCCCTCCACGCCGCGCACGGCGGCACCGGCAGCTACCTCCAGGACATGCAGGCTGCGGCGAGCATCCCCGACTCCGCTCACCTCGGGCCCGAGCTGACCCACGAGATCCGCGGTCTGCGGGCCTGGCTCCCCCTGCACCTGCACGGGGTGGACGCCTTCCGCGAGGCTCTGGACGAGAAACTCGACCTGGCCGAACACGTCCACGACACGCTGTCCGGCGTCGCGCAGCTGGAAGTCCCGCAGCGCCCGGACCTGTCCACCGTGATATTCCGCGTCCGCCCCACCGACGGCAGCCGGGCCGCCGCCGAGCGGGCCGACGAGGCCAGTCGCCGTCTGCTGGAACGGATCAACGGCCACCGGCGCGTCGTGCTCTCCAGCACGGTTGTCGACGGCCGCTACACCCTGCGCGTCTGTGTGGTCTCCCACCGCACCCACCACGACCGCATCGCCGAGGCGCTGAGAATCATCACGGCCGAGGCCGAGCGCCACGCCACGTAGCGATCTCCGGTCGGCACGGATGCCGTCCTCTTCGTGGGACTCGATCTCGGCACGGCCTCCGGCGTCCCCGCTGGTGCCGGCCGAAGGCGGACGTCCGCGGACCGTTCAGCAGACCGTTCAAAGGAGCCGGCGAATGACCTCGACCGTGCGCGTCAGATGGGGTTCGTTGCGGTCGGCGCGGTGGGCGACGGCCAGTTCGATCGCCGCCTCCGGGCGGACCAGGAGCCGATAGGCGACACCGTCGAGCGCGAGCGCGGTCACCGGCTCGGGCACGACCGCGACTCCGAGGCCGCCCGCGACGAGGGTGATCAGCGTCGAGGTCTCACCGACCTCGTGCCGGATGTGCGGCTCGACGCCGGCGTCTCTAAGGACACCGAGCACGACATCGTGCATCACCGAGTGGCGGTCTGCCCAGTAGGTGATCAAATCGAGGCCGGCGAGGTCGGCGGCGCGCACCCGCGTCTTCGCCGCGAGTGGATGCTCGGCCGGGAGCGCCACCACGAGGCGGTCTCGGCGCAGGGTGTGGACAGTGAGGGACAGGTCGGCCGCGGGCGGACGCAGCAGGGCCACGTCGATTGCGCCGCTGCGCAGCGCCTCCACCTGATCCGGGGCGAGCATCTCCCCGCGGAAGGAGAAGTCGATGCCCGGCAGTTCGGTGGCGAGGTGACGCGACAGCGCCGGCAGCAGGCTGTACGTCGCCGAGCCGACACAGCCGAGGGTGAGGTGACCGACCGCACCGGCGGCGACCCGGCGGACATGGTGGGCGGCCTCGTCGACCTCGGCGAGGATCGCCCGCGCCCGGTCGAGATAGGCGTGGCCGGCGTCGGTGAGGTCGACCCGACGTGTGGTGCGGTGGAACAGCGTGACGCCGAGCTCGCCCTCCAGCTGCCGGATCGCCTGCGAGAGCGGCGGCTGTGCCATGTGGAGCCGCTCGGCCGCACGCTTGAAATGGCGCTCTTCCGCGACGGCGACGAAGTAGCGGAGCTGCCGCAGATCCATAGTTTCAGCATCTCAATCGACGTCGATATTGATACTTCACAGTATCGGCGGTGCCGTCTAGCGTCGAGTCATGGACAGTGCATTCCTCTACGCCGCCACACGGACACCGTTCGGCAAGTTCAACGGCGCGCTGGCCGACATCCGGCCCGACGATCTGGCCGCTGCCGCGATCAGCGGCGTACTCGCGCAGACGCCGTCGCTGGATCCCGCTGCGATCGACGAGGTCGTCTGGGGCAACGCCAACGGCGCCGGCGAGGAGAACCGCAACGTGGGCCGGATGGCCGCGCTGCTGGCCGGTCTGCCGACCAGCGTGCCCGCCACGACGGTCAACCGGCTGTGCGGCTCCAGCCTGGATGCGGCAATGGCCGGCTCCCGCACGATCGAGACGGGCGACGCCGACGTCGTTCTCGTGGGCGGTGTCGAGTCGATGACGCGAGCACCGTGGGTGCTGCCCAAGCCGTCGCGGGCCTTCCCGGCGGGCGACGTCACCGCGGTGTCGACGACACTGGGCTGGCGGCTGGTCAACCCGCGGATGCCGAAGGAATGGACCATCTCGCTGGGAGAGTGCAACGAGCAACTCCAGGAACGCTTCGGCATCTCCCGCGAGCGCCAGGACGAGTTCGCCGCGCGCTCTCACCGCCTCGCGCACCAGGCATGGGAGGACGGCTTCTACGACGCGTTGGTCACCCCGGTCGGCGACCTGACCCGCGACGAGGGCATCCGCGCGGACTCGGGCACCGAGAAGCTCGCCAGGCTCAAGCCGTCGTTCCGGCCGGACGGCACCATCACCGCGGGGAACGCGTCCCCGCTCTCCGACGGCGGCTCCGCGGTGATCCTCGGCAGCGAGGCAGCGGCGGCGGCCATCGGCCACGACCCACTCGGCCGGATCCTCGGCAGAGGCGCGATGGCGCTGGACCCGCGGGAATTCGGCTACGCCCCGGTCGAGGCCGCCGACCGAGCGCTCGCCCGTGCCGGGATCTCCTGGGAGCAGGTCGGTGCGGTCGAGCTCAACGAGGCATTCGCAGTCCAGTCACTGGCCTGCATCGACGCCTGGCTCAAGGACGGCCTGCGCGATCCCGGGATCGTCAACCAGCGCGGCGGGGCCATCGCGATCGGGCACCCGCTGGGCGCCTCCGGCGGCCGGATCCTCGGGACCCTGGCCGCGGTCCTGAAGGAACGCCGCGAGAGGTACGGCGTGGCCGCGATCTGCATCGGCGTCGGCCAGGGGCTGGCCGTCGTCCTGGAGAACCTGGAGGTGTCGAAGTGAGCCGCACCGCTGTGCTGGATTCGACCGACGAGGCCGTCGCCGGGATCGAGGACGGCTCCACCGTCCTGGTCGGCGGCTTCGGCCTGGCCGGGATGCCGTTCGACCTCATCGACGCCCTCATCCGCCAGGGCGCGAAGGACCTCACGATCGTGTCCAACAACGCCGGAAACGGCGACGTCGGACTGGCGGCGCTGCTCGCGGCCGGCCGGGTCCGCAAGGTGTTGTGCTCCTTCCCGCGGCAGGTCGACTCCTATGTCTTCGACGCGCTCTACCGCGAGGGGAAGATCGAACTCGAGGTGGTGCCCCAAGGCAACCTCGCCGAGCGGATGCGGGCCGCCGGCGCCGGGATCGGCGCGTTCTACTGCCCGACCGCGGTCGGCACCCCGCTCGCCGAGGGCAAGGAGGTGCGCACCATCGACGGACGCGACTACCTGCTGGAGTATCCGATCAAGGGCGACTACGCCCTCATCTCCGCGCACCGGGCCGACCCGATGGGCAACCTCGTCTACCGCAAGACCGCCCGCAATTTCGGCCCGGTGATGGCGACCGCGGCCACCACCACGGTCGTCCAGGTCGACGAGGTCGTCCCGCTCGGCGGGCTCGACCCGGAGGCGGTCGTCACGCCGTCCATCTACGTCGACCGCATCGTCCCGGTCAAGACCCGCCACTACACCGTCCAGGGGGCACGATGACCACCGACACCACCGCCGCGACACGTTCGGCGTCGCCGGGCGAGGCCCCGATCGCCGTCGACCATCCGCTCAGCATGGACGAGGTCGCGGCCGTGATCGCACGGGACATCCCGGCCGGCGCGTTCGTCAACCTCGGCATCGGCCAGCCCACCAAGATCGCCGACCACCTGCCCGCGGAACTCGGCGTCGTCCTCCACACCGAGAACGGCATGCTCGGCATGGGGCCGAAGGCGGAGGGTGCCCAGATCGACCCCGACCTCACCAATGCCGGCAAGGTCCCGGTCACCGAGCTCCCGGGGGCGGCGTACTTCCACCACGCCGACTCCTTCGCCATGATGCGCGGCGGCCACCTCGACGTCTGCGTGCTCGGCGCCTACCAGGTCTCCGACCACGGTGACCTGGCCAACTGGCACACCGGCAAGCCCGGCGACATTCCCGCCGTGGGCGGCGCGATGGACCTCGCCATCGGAGCCAAGGACGTCTACGTGATGATGACGCTCTTCACGAAGTCCGGTGCGCCCAAACTGGTCCGGCAGTGCACCTACCCGCTCACCGGCGTCGGCTGCGTCAGCCGGGTCTACACCGAGGCCGCCACCTTCGACCTGCGGCCCGACGGCGTCCACGTGCTGGAGACCTACGGCATCACCCTCGACGAGCTGCGCTCACGCCTCGACGTCGAGCTGCTCTGACCTCCTCAGGCCCGCACCTGACGCTCCGGCTGCTGCGGGCGCGGCAATCGCGCTCGGCGCGCTCGTCATCAACCGGCTCGTCGCGGCAGCCGAGCATCATGGCCGACCAGCTGATGATCCGGCCGACGGCGGGCGCCGTCGGCCGCCAGGCATGAAAGCCCGTGCAGCCGCCACCGGGTACGGCGTGTCGGCGCCGGCTCGCTCGGCTGACGGGGCACCGCGGCAGCCGTACGGCCACCCGCGCCGAGGGCCGCGTCCACCGGGGCCGGCGGCCGGCCCTGCCGGACGGTCTTCGTGGTCCGGCCGCTTCCCGGCACTCTCACACTGATTTATAGTTCAACCACATCAGGGTCGTGAGGAGGTCGCACCATGAGGGAGCTCGGTCCGGCCGACACGGTCGGCATCCTCCGCCGGCCGGGTGTACGGGCACGGCACACCAGCTCCGGGCTCGGCTGGGAGCAGCTGTACCTTTCCACCCAGCAGGAACAGCCCTATCGTGACCTGTTCGATCCGGCGCCCACCCACCTGCTGATCCTCCACCTCAACGGGCCCGTCACGGTGCGCCGCGGAAAGGGCGGCGGTGCACGGATCCGGACCGTGCCGGCCGGCGGACTCTTCCTGCAGCCGGCCGGCCGGGCGCTGGCCGTCGAGCTCGGCGGCCGGCTGGACACGATCCACACCTATCTCACGGACGAGGCGCTGCGGGACGCGAACGACGGACGGCCCGTGGAGCTGTCCGAGGAACTGGGTGCGACCGATCCACTCGCCGAGCAACTGGTGCTCGCGCTGGAGGGGGCGGTGCGCTCCTGGGAGCCGTCCGCCCGCACGTACACCGACCAGCTGACCGGGATGCTCGCCGCGCAGCTGGTGCGCCGCCACCGCGTGGGCGGCTCCCCGGTGCGCCGCCCCGCGCGGTCCGGGCTCTCCGCCCGGCAGTTCGCCGCCGTACGCGAGCTGATGGAGGAACGGATCGCCGAGCCGCTGCCGATCCCCGACCTGGCCGCCTCGGTGTCGCTGAGCGGCAGCCAGTTCACGCGGCAGTTCCGGGCGAGCACCGGGCAGTCCCCGCACCAGTTCCTGCTCGGTCTGCGGCTGGAGCGGGCGTGCCGGCTGCTGCGCACCGGCTCGGCACCGATCGCCGAGGTGGCGGTCGCCTGCGGGTTCTCCCACCAGGAGCACCTCACCCGGGTGATGCGCGCCCGGCTCGGCACGACCCCGGCCGCCCTGCGGCGTGCCTAGGGGGTGTGGCGCGCGCGGCCGGCGGGTGGGGCGGGAGCCCCCCAACCCCCCCCGCCGG
>NZ_JBEXZD010000041.1:0-61929 GCF_040628575.1 Streptomyces sp. NPDC006393 | reverse complement strand
CCCGGTCCCGATCCCGGCCCCGATCCCGGTCCCGATCCCGGCCCCGGTCCCGATCCCGGTCCCGGCCCCCGTCTCGGTCCCGGTCCCGGCCCCGGTCCCGGTCCCGATCCCGGCCCGGCCCCGGCCCCGGTCCCGATCCCGGCCCCGGTCCCGATCCCGGCCCCGATCCCGGTCCCGATCCCGGCCCCGGTCCCGATCCCGGTCCCGGCCCCCGTCTCGGTCCCGGTCCCGGCCCCGGCCCCGGTCCCGATCCCGGCCCCGATCCCGGTTCCGGTTCCGGTCCCGGTCCCGAGGCCAAGTCGGGTTCCGGACCGGGGGCGGGTGTCAGGCGCCGGCGGTCAGGCGTCGACGTCCATCGCGGCGGCGATGTCCCTGCGCAGCGTGGTCAGCACCTGGGCGGCGGTGCGGCGGGCGGCGGCCAGTTCGGTCGCGGCGGCGACCGGGGCGACCACCTCCAGGTAGCACTTGAGCTTGGGCTCGGTGCCCGACGGGCGCACCACCACCCGCGCCGACTCCACCGGGGAGTCCGGCAGACCGGTCCCCCGCAGGCGGTAGCGCAGCCCGTCGGTGGGCGGGAGGCCGGCGGAGCCCTGCTCCAGGTCGTCGGCGGACTCCACGGTCAGCCCGGCGAGGGCGGTCGGGGGCTGCTCGCGCAGACGGCGCATCGCGTCGGCGATCAGCGAGAGGTCCTGGACGCGGACCGAGAGCTGGTCCGTCGCGTGCAGACCGTGCTCCACCGCCAGGTCGTCCAGCAGGTCCAGGAGCGTACGGCCCTGCTCCTTGAGGTGGGACGCCAGTTCCGTGATCAGCAGGGCCGCGGTGATGCCGTCCTTGTCGCGCACGCCCTCCGGGTCGACGCAGTAGCCGAGGGCCTCCTCGTAGCCGTAGCGCAGTCCCTCCACGCGGGCGATCCACTTGAAGCCGGTGAGGGTCTCGGCGTAGGGCAGGCCCGCCTTCTCGGCGATCCGGCCCAGGAGGGAGGAGGAGACGATCGACTCCGCGAAGGTGCCCTGCGCGCCGCGGGTGACCAGGTGGGCGGCGAGGAGAGCGCCGACCTCGTCGCCGCGGAGCATGCGCCAGTCCGCGCCGTCCTTCACGGCCACCGCGCAGCGGTCCGCGTCGGGGTCGTTGGCGATGATCAGGTCGGGGTTCGTCTCGCGGGCCCTGGCGAAGGCCAGGTCCATCGCCCCCGGCTCCTCCGGGTTCGGGAACGCGACCGTCGGGAAGTCGGGGTCCGGGTCGGCCTGCTCGGCGACCAGGACGGGGGCGGGGAAGCCCGCGCGGGCGAACGCGGCGAGGAGGGTGTCCTTGCCGACGCCGTGCATCGCCGTGTAGACGGTGCGGGCCGTGCGCGGGGAGCCCGGGGCGAGGACGGCGTCCGTACGGGCGAGGTAGGCGCCGAGGACGGAGTCGTCCAGGATCTCCCAGCCGGTCTCCGGGCGGGGGACGGCGGTGAGCGTGGTGATCGCGTCGATCTCGGCGGCGATGTCCGCGTCCGCGGGCGGGACGATCTGCGAGCCGTCGCCCAGGTAGACCTTGTAGCCGTTGTCGCGGGGCGGGTTGTGGCTGGCGGTGACCTCCACGCCGGCGACCGCGCCGAGGTGCCGGATGGCGAAGGCGAGGACGGGGGTGGGCAGCGGGCCGGGGAGTACGGCCGCGCGCAGGCCGGCGCCCGTCATGACGGCGGCGGTGTCGCGGGCGAAGTCCGCCGACTTGTGGCGGGCGTCGTAGCCGATGACGACGAGGCCGGCCGAGCCGTCCCCGTGGGGGGTCCCCTGCTTCTTCAGGTACGCGGCGAGGCCGGCGGCGGCGCGGATGACCACGGAGCGGTTCATGCGCATGGGGCCCGCGCCGAGTTCGCCGCGGAGGCCGGCGGTGCCGAACTGGAGGGTGCCGGCGAAGCGCGCGGCGAGCTCCTTCACGTTCTCCGCGTCGATGAGCTCGGCGAGTTCCGTGCGGGTCTCCGCGTCGGGGTCCTCGGCCAGCCACGCCTTGGCCCGTGCGATGAGGTCGTCGTGCACGTTTACGTCAGCCTCTCGTGCTCTTGTGTTGTGTCGGTGGGGGGTGCGTTTCGCTGCGGTGCGGTGCGGTGCGTTTGCTCGGCGGGTGCGGGTGCGGGTGCGGGTGCGGGTGCGGGTGCGGGTGCGGTTCGGTGCGGTGCGGTCCGATGTGGTGTCGGCGCGTCGTGCCGTGCCGGCTGCCTGTAGGCGCCTGCGGTGCCTTGTGGGTCGCGGGCCGCGGGGGTGCGTCCAGCCCGCCGCACACGGACATACTGCCCGGAGTTCGGTTGGCTGGACCGGGTTGGGACCGCAGTGCGCGGCGGGCTGTGGACGCACCCCCACGGCCCGCTTCCGTCCGCTTGCGGCTTTCCCGCCGTCGGGGTGCCGGTGCGTCTCCGTCGGGGTGCGTGCCGTACTACAGGCGGTCCAGGACCTGGGCCAGCAGGGAGCCCATGCGGGTGGCGGAGTCGCGGCCCGCCTGGAGGACCTCCTCGTGGTTGAGGGGCTCGCCGGTCATGCCGGCCGCGAGGTTGGTCACCAGGGAGATGCCGAGGACCTCGGCGCCGGCCTCGCGGGCGGCGATCGCCTCCAGGACCGTGGACATGCCCACCAGGTCCGCGCCGATCACGCGGGCCATGCGGATCTCGGCCGGCGTCTCGTAGTGCGGGCCGGGGAACTGGGCGTAGACGCCCTCCTCCAGGGTGGGGTCGACCTCCTTGCACAGCGCGCGCAGGCGGGGGGAGTAGAGGTCGGTCAGGTCGACGAAGTTGGCGCCGACGATCGGGGAGGTGGCGGTCAGGTTGATGTGGTCGCTGATCAGGACCGGCTGGCCGGGACGCATGCCTTGGCGCAGGCCGCCGCAGCCGTTGGTCAGCACGATCGTCTTGCAGCCGGCGGCCACGGCCGTGCGCACGCCGTGGGCGACGGCGGCCACACCGCGGCCCTCGTAGTAGTGGGTACGGCCGAGGAAGACCAGGGCGCGCTTCTCGCCGATCGTGTACGAGCGGATCTTGCCGCCGTGGCCCTCGACGGCCGGCGGCGGGAATCCGGGCAGCTCGGTGACCGGGAACTCGGCCTCAGGGGCGCCCAGGGCGTCGACGGCCGGTGCCCAGCCGGAGCCCATCACGAGGGCGACGTCGTGGGTCTCCGCGCCCGTGAGTTCCCGCAGGCGGGTGGCGGCGGCGTCGGCGGCGGCGTAGGGGTCGCCCTGGATGTCGTCCGGAAGAAGAGATGCGTTCACGCGACGAGGGTAGCCCGAATTGGCCTACGCGCGTAGATGAGGGAGCTCACGGGAATGGGATCGTTGTCTTGTCGTTTCCCACGAAGGCGCGCCGGCAGCGGTTTCAGACGTCCGTGACGAGGACGTCCTTGTCGTTGAACACCTCGACGACGAAGACCAGGAGACGTCCACGGCTGACCGTGTACTCCACGAGGATGTTCTGGGTGAGCCGGATCGTGCGGTCGTCCCCGGTGGAGCCTATGGGCCGGGACACCTCGACGAACGGGTCGCGGGCCAGCAGGGCGATGCCCTTGTCGAACGCGATGCGCTGCGCGTCGTCGAGGCGGTCGCGGGCGGCGGCGGCCTGCACGGTGTAGTAGACGTCGTACGTCATCGTGGGGGCCATGCGCTCTCCCGGTGGTGCGTCGATGCACTCAGTTTATGGGGCGAGGCCGGCTCAGCAGGGGCGTTTGCGCAGCTCCATCACGTAGTCGTGGGGTGCGCCCGCCGACTCCGCGGCGTCCGCGATCTCGCCCAGATAGCGGGCGGAGGGCAGGCCGCCCTCGTAGGCGTTGAGGACGTAGACCCAGGCCCGCTCCTCGCCGTCGAGCGTGTGGACGCGCACGCGCATACGGCGGTAGACGTCCAGGCCGACGCCCTCCCACCGGTCGAGGGACTCCTCGTCCATCGGGGCGATGTCGTAGAGCGCGACGAAGACCTGGGAGATCGGGTCCTCGACGAGGGTCGCCAGCGCGCCCTCCCAGCCCATGTGCTCGCCGCCGAAGGTCAGCCGCCAGCCGTTCAGCCAGCCCGTGGCGCGCAGCGGCGAGTGCGGGGCGCGGCGGGACATCAGCCGCGCGTCGAGATTGCCGGCGTAGGCGGCATAGAGCGACATGGGTCGAAGGGTACGGCAGGGACGCGAGGGACTCATCCGCACCGCGGGTGCGTCCCGGAGGTCGCCTCATCCGTCCCGTAGGTAACAGAACGGGTCCGGCTGGGCCCCCGGGACGTGTCACCTTGAACGGTGCGGGACAATGGAGTACGTGACTCGGATCGTGATCATCGGTGGCGGACCCGGCGGATACGAAGCGGCGCTGGTGGCCGCGCAGCTCGGCGCGGAGGTGACCGTCGTCGACTGCGACGGTCTGGGCGGGGCGTCGGTCCTGACCGACTGCGTGCCGTCGAAGACCCTTATCGCAACGGCCGAGGTGATGACCACCTTCGACTCCTCGTACGAGGAACTGGGGATCATCGTCGCCGACGACACGCCGCCCCTGGAGCGGGCCGCCCGGGTGGTGGGTGTCGACCTGGGCAAGGTCAACCGCCGTGTGAAGCGGCTGGCGCTCGCCCAGTCGCACGACATCACCGCGTCCGTGACGCGGGCCGGCGCGCGGGTCATGCGCGGGCGGGGACGGCTGGAGGGCATGCAGGCCCTGGACGGCTCGCGCAAGGTCGTCGTCACCGCGGCGGACGGCAGCGAGGAGACGCTCACCGCCGACGCCGTGCTCATCGCCACCGGCGGTCACCCGCGCGAGCTGCCCGACGCCCAGCCCGACGGCGAGCGCATCCTCACCTGGACCCAGGTCTACGACCTCACCGAGCTGCCCGAGGAGCTCATCGTGGTCGGCTCCGGTGTCACCGGTGCCGAGTTCGCCGGGGCGTACCAGGCGCTGGGCTCCAAGGTCACGCTGGTGTCCTCCCGGGACCGGGTGCTGCCGGGCGAGGACCCGGACGCGGCGGCCGTGCTGGAGGACGTCTTCCGGCGGCGCGGCATGAACGTCATGTCCCGCTCGCGCGCGGCGGCGGCCAAGCGGGTCGGCGACCGGGTGGAGGTCACCCTGGCGGACGGCCGGGTCATCAGCGGCACGCACTGCCTGATGGCCGTCGGTGCCATCCCCAACACCGCCGGGATGGGGCTGGAGGAGGCCGGCGTCAGGCTGCGCGAGTCCGGTCACATCTGGACCGACAAGGTGTCGCGCACGACGGCTCCGGGCGTGTACGCGGCCGGTGACGTGACCGGAGTGCTCGCGCTGGCCTCCGTGGCGGCGATGCAGGGACGTATCGCCATGTACCACTTCCTCGGTGACGCGGTGGCCCCGCTGAACCTGAAGACGGTCTCCGCCAACGTCTTCACCGACCCCGAGATCGCCACCGTGGGCTACAGCCAGGCCGACGTGGACGCAGGAAAGATCGACGCCCGCTGTGTGAAGCTGCCGCTGCTGCGCAACCCCCGCGCCAAGATGCAGGGCATCCGGGACGGCTTCGTCAAGATCTTCTGCCGTCCGGGCACGGGCATCGTGGTCGGCGGTGTGGTCGTCGCGCCGCGCGCCTCGGAACTCATCCACCCCATCTCGATCGCCGTCGACAACAATCTGACGGTGGAGCAGATCGCGAAGGCGTTCACCGTGTACCCCTCCCTTTCGGGGTCGATCGCCGAGGTGGCCCGGCAGTTGCACACGCGCAAGACGGCGGCCGAGGCCTGACGTCCGGGTCCGACTCCCCGCCGGTCACGGGGAGTTGCGGCTCTATACCACTTCCTGCCCTGGTGTGCGAACAACTTCTGTTATTCGGCGCAAACTGCTGAAACCAGACGGTCGCTGGGGTTACTGTCAGTTTCGTGTTCGCTGCTGAACGTCGCCAACTGATCCTCGAAATGGTGCGAGCGAACGGTGCCGTGTCGCTCCGTGAACTCGCCCGCGTCGTCCAGACCTCCGAAGTGACCGTACGGCGGGACGTGCGCGCACTGGAGGCAGAAGGACTCCTCGACCGCCGGCACGGCGGTGCGGTACTGCCGGGCGGGTTCACCCGCGAGTCCGGCTTCCCGCAGAAGTCGCATCTCGCGACGGCCGAGAAGACGGCCATCGCCGACCTCGCCGCGGGTCTCGTCGAAGAGGGCGAGGCCATCGTGGTCGGAGCGGGTACGACCACGCAGGAACTGGCGCGCCGTCTGGCCCGGGTGCCCGGCCTGACCGTCGTGACCAACTCCCTGCTGGTGGCCCAGGCGCTGGCCCACGCCAACCGCGTCGAGGTCGTGATGACCGGCGGCACTCTCCGCGGCTCCAACTACGCCCTCGTCGGGTCGGGAGCCGAGCAGTCGCTCCAGGGTCTGCGTGTGTCGAGGGCCTTCCTGTCCGGGAGCGGGCTGACGGCCGAGAGGGGACTGTCCACGTCCAACATGCTGTCGGCCTCCGTCGACCGCGCCCTCGTCCAGGCCGCCGCGGAGGTCGTGGTCCTCGCCGACCACACCAAGCTCGGCGCGGACACCATGTTCCAGACGGTTCCGACCGAGCTCATCACCCGCCTGGTGACGGACGAGCCTCCGGTCCACGACGACCGCGCGGCCACCGAACTCCAGGCCCTCGCGGACCAGGGCGTCCAGATCGCCGTGGCCGGCGCGATGGGAAACCCGGTGGGCGACCACCCCCCGTCCCGCACCGACCGCCGCCGTGACGTCCCCGTGCCCGGGCCCCGCCGCAGCCAGCTCGGCGCCCCGACCGCCACCCTGCGCTCAACCCCTCTGACGGGCGACCAAGCGGGCCCGGACCGAGCAGAGCGAGCCGCCCGGGTGGCGGATCTGCGGAGGCGCTGAGGACCGTGACGCGGGCCGGAGACCCGGCGGACGCGGCCCGCGGGTGTCGCGGAAGTGGCGGGGGCTGCGGAAGCCGCGGGGGCTACGGAAGTGGCGGGGGCTGCGGAAGTGGCGGGGGCTACGGAAGTGGCGAGGGCTGCGGAAGCCGCGGGGGCTGCTGAGGCGCTGAGGACCGTGACGCGGGCCGGAGACCCGGCGGACGCGGCCCGCGGGGGCTGCGGAAGCGGCGGGGGCTGCGGAAGCCGCAGGGGCTGCTGAGGCGCTGAGGACCGTGACGCGGGCCGGAGACCCGGCGGACGCGGCCCGCGGGGGCTGCGGAAGCGGCGAGGGCTGCGGAAGCCGCAGGGGCTGCTGAGGCGCTGAGGACCGTGACGCGGGCCGGAGACCCGGCGGACGCGGCCCGCGGGGGTTGCGGAAGCGGCGGGGGCTGCGGAAGCCGCGGGGGCTGCGGAAGTGGCGAAGCCCGCGGAAGCCGCGCAGGCCACGGAAGCCGCGGGGGCCGCGGGAAGTGGGTGGCGACGGGCCGCGCCGACCGCACCGCGACCGGCCCGAGACCGCCCCCGCCCGCCCATCACACCGGCCGCTCCCGACCGACCCACGGCCACCCCACCTCGCAGGCCCGGCCTCCGGCCCTCTTCTTCGACCGGCCCTCGGGGGTGGAAGGGGGCGCCGCCACCGCAGGCACCGCACGGCTGTCCGCCCGGGAACCCCCAGGCGCCACCGACGCCTCCCCGGCAGCTACGCCCCTTGGGGCCGCCCCACCGCCCACCGGCCCCGCATCGCACGCCGCTCCGGCGGCCTCCGCCAGCCGCGCCCGGCGCCCCGGCATGCAGCAGTGAGGCGCCCGGCCGGTTGGCCGAGCGCCTCACGAGGCTGATGTGGGTCAGTCCTTGATGTCGCAGATGGAGGCGCCGGAGGTGATGGAGGCGCCGACCTCGGCGGTCAGGCCCTTGACGGTGCCGGCCTTGTGGGCGTTGAGGGGCTGTTCCATCTTCATGGCTTCCAGGACGACGACCAGGTCGCCTTCCTTGACCTCCTGGCCCTCCTCGACGGCGACCTTGACGATGGTGCCCTGCATGGGGGAGGCGAGGGTGTCGCCGGAGGCGACGGGGCCGGACTTCTTCGCGGCGCGGCGCTTGGGCTTGGCGCCGGCGGCCAGGCCGGTGCGGGCCAGGCTCATGCCCAGGGAGGTGGGCAGGGAGACCTCCAGGCGCTTGCCGCCGACCTCCACGACGACCGTCTCGCGGCCCAGCTCCTCCTCCGCCTCGGCATCGGCGGGGGCGGCGAAGGGCTTGATCTCGTTGACGAACTCCGTCTCGATCCAGCGGGTGTGGATCGTGAACGGGTCGGTGGAGCCGGTCAGCTCGGGGGCGAACGCCGGGTCCCTGACCACCACACGGTGGAACGGGATCGCGGTGGCCATGCCCTCGACCTGGAACTCGTCCAGGGCGCGGGCGGCGCGCTGAAGGGCCTCCTTGCGGGTGCGGCCCGTCACGATCAGCTTGGCCAGCAGGGAGTCCCAGGCCGGGCCGATGACCGAGCCCGATTCCACACCGGCGTCCAGGCGCACGCCCGGGCCGGAGGGTGCGGCGAACTTCGTCACCGTGCCGGGGGCGGGGAGGAAGCCTCGGCCGGGGTCCTCGCCGTTGATGCGGAACTCGAAGGAGTGACCGCGCAGCACCGGGTCGTCGTAGCCGAGCTCCTCGCCGTCGGCGATGCGGAACATCTCGCGCACCAGGTCGATGCCGGCGACCTCCTCGGTGACCGGGTGCTCGACCTGGAGGCGCGTGTTGACCTCCAGGAAGGAGATCGTGCCGTCCTGGCCGACGAGGAACTCACAGGTGCCGGCGCCCTCGTAGCCGGCCTCCTTCAGGATCGCCTTGGAGGCGCGGTAGAGCTCGGCGACCTGCTCCTCGGACAGGAAGGGGGCCGGGGCCTCCTCGACCAGCTTCTGGTGGCGGCGCTGGAGCGAGCAGTCGCGGGTGGAGACGACGACCACGTTGCCGTGCTTGTCCGCCAGGCACTGGGTCTCCACGTGGCGGGGGCGGTCCAGGTAGCGCTCGACGAAGCACTCGCCGCGGCCGAAGGCGGCCACGGCCTCGCGGACGGCGGAGTCGTACAGCTCCGGGACCTCTTCCAGGGTCCGGGCGACCTTCAGGCCGCGTCCGCCGCCGCCGAAGGCGGCCTTGATGGCGATCGGCAGGCCGTGCTCGCGGGCGAAGGCGACGACCTCGTCCGCGCCGCTCACCGGGTCGGGGGTGCCGGCGACCAGGGGGGCGCCGGCGCGCTGGGCGATGTGGCGGGCGGCGACCTTGTCGCCGAGGTCGCGGATGGCCTGCGGCGGGGGGCCGATCCAGTTCAGGCCGGCGTCCAGGACGGCCTGGGCGAAGTCGGCGTTCTCGGAGAGGAAGCCGTAGCCGGGGTGGATGGCGTCGGCACCGGACTCCTTGGCGGCCTTCAGCACCTTGTCGATGTCCAGGTAGCTGGTGGCGGGGGTGTCACCGCCCAGGGCGAACGCCTCATCCGCGGCGCGGACGTGCAGAGCGTCCCGGTCGGGGTCGGCGTAGACGGCCACGCTCGCGATCCCGGCGTCCCGGCAGGCCCGGGCAACGCGGACAGCGATTTCGCCACGGTTGGCGATGAGCACCTTGCGCACGATTGAGGCTCCCTCCTTGAAACAAGCCGAGTTTAGGGACTGCCGACACGGCACTTCGACCCGTCCCCAATGGTGAGCTTGCCCACACGGAGCGTGATTCGAGGCGCGCTCGACCTGCGAAACCCCTTGTCGCACCTTGGTACGCAGGGTTCCTCCCGGAAACCCTAGCCCTCTGATGTGGTCAAGGTCTCTGTGAGAGCGTGCTGCGGCCCACTTGGTTTCTTTGTGGAGTCCCTACGAATGGCCCAATGATTCTTTGCCGCTCGACCGGCCCGTGCGCGACCCCTGCACGACCCTTGTCCCTGCGTTTACCCGTTAGTAGCGTTCGCGATGTCCGGAGAGTACTCGCGGTAACAGCGCTTCGTGGTGGAGCGGCAGGCGGAAGTGGGTGGGACCGGTGGTGCGCAGACCGGTGGCGTGGATCGTGGCGGTCGTGCTCTTCGTCGAGGCGCTCGGCTTCGCGGCGGTGAACTGGTTCCTGGGGGTGGTCGTCGACCGGCAGAAGATGTCCCTCGCCGGCCTGGATCCGGACGTGATGTCCACCTCGTCGAAGGTCGCCGGGGTGGTCTTCGGCCTCTACTTCGCCCTGTGCGGCCTCGCCGCGCTGCTCGTCGCGGTGCGGGACCGCCGTCCGGCCGGCGTCGGCCGGATCCTGCTGATCAGCGCGGCCGTGGTGCACGGGCTGCTGGGCGCCTTCGCGTGGGGGCCGATGGGCTGGACGGCGTTCCTGTTCATGGTCGTCGTGCTCGCGCTCATCGTGTTGCTGCTGATGACGTACGACCGCGAGGAGGGCGCGCCCGCCGACGGGCCCGACGGCCCCGAGGGCGCCCCGAAGAGCGGCACGCCCGCTCCCGTCCCGCCGGTCGCCCCTCCGGGGGAACCCAGCGCCTCCTGAGCCGCGTCAGTCGCCGTCGGCCGGCGACCACAACTCGGTGATCGCGACGCCCAGATCGGCCAGCAGCCGGCGCACCAGGGGCATGCTGATGCCGATGACGTTGCCGTGGTCGCCGTCGATGCGGTCGATGAAGGGGGCCGACCGGCCGTCCAGGGTGAAGGCGCCGGCGACGTAGAGGGGCTCACCCGAGGCGACGTACGCGGCGATCTCCTCGTCCGTCGGCTCCCCGAAGTGCACCACCGTGGACGCGACCGCGGAGGCGTGCCGTCCGGCGGCCGTGTCCCAGATGCTGTGCCCGGTCTGGAGGGTCCCGGCCCGTCCGCGCATCGCCTTCCAGCGGGCCGTCGCCTCCTCGGCGTCGGCGGGCTTGCCGAGCGCCTGGCCGTCCAGGTCGAGCACCGAGTCGCAGCCGATCACCAGGGCGCCCCGGATCTCCGGCTTCGCCGCCACGACGGAGGCCTTCGCCTCGGCCAGCGCCAGCGCCAGCTCGGCGGGGGTGGGGGCGGTGATCGCGTCCTCGTCGAACCCGCTGACGACCACCTCGGGGTCCATCCCGGCCTGCCGGAGCAGCCCGAGCCGGGCGGGGGACTGGGAGGCGAGTACGAGGCGGCGGCGCGGCTGGTCAGTCATGCGGTCAGAGTATCCACGCGAGCCTCGAGGCTCACCTCACTCCGATCACGAACATGGCCAGCACCATGGCCAACGCCATGAGAACGCCCAGCCGACGCAGCATCGCCTGCATGTCGCGCAGTTCCTTCGGCGGCTCGTTCTCGGGGTCGGACCACAGCATTCCCCGATGGTGCGGCGGCGGGCGGGTCCGGCGCCTGAGTACGCGTACTCAAGTCGGCCGGACCGCGCCGCGTGGTGAGGACCGCTCAGGCGGGCCAGTAGGTGCGCGCCCAGGAGGCCGGACCCGGCCGCGGGACGCGGTGGGCGGCGATGCGGGACGGGTCCGCCCAGGAGTCCCTCGGGCCGGGCGCGCCGGACGGCGGGGTGGCCGCCGCCGCGGCGCGTGCCCTGACCACCGCCAGGGCGGCGGCGAGCTCCTCGGGGGTGGGGTTGCCTCGTACGACCTTGATCGTCATGTGGGGTCCCTGGGTTCTGGGGGTGCTCAGAGGGGGATGTTGCCGTGCTTCTTGGGGGGCAGGGTCTCGCGTTTGGTGCGCAGTTGGCGCAGGCCGCGGACGATGTGGGAGCGGGTGTCGGAGGGCATGATCACGGCGTCGATGTAGCCGTGCTCGGCGGCGATGTAGGGGTTGAGGAGGGTGTCCTCGTACTCCTGGATGAGGCGGGCGCGGGTGGCGTCGGCGTCGTCGCCCGCCTCGGCGATGGTGCGACGGTGCAGGATGTTGACGGCGCCCTGGGCGCCCATGACGGCGATCTGAGCGGTGGGCCAGGCCAGGTTGAGGTCGGCGCCCAGGTGCTTGGAGCCCATGACGTCGTAGGCGCCGCCGAAGGCCTTGCGGGTGATCACGGTGATCAGGGGGACGGTGGCCTCGGCGTAGGCGAAGATCAGTTTGGCGCCGCGGCGGATGATGCCGTCGTGTTCCTGGTCCACGCCGGGCAGGAAGCCGGGGACGTCGACGAAGGTGAGCACGGGGACGTTGAAGGCGTCGCAGGTGCGCACGAACCGGGCGGCCTTCTCGCTGGCGGTGATGTCCAGGCAGCCGGCGAACTGCATGGGCTGGTTGGCGACGATGCCGACGGGGTGGCCCTCCACCCGGCCGAAGCCGGTGAGGATGTTCGGGGCGAACAGCGGCTGGGTCTCGAAGAACTCGGCGTCGTCGAGGATGTGTTCGATCACCGTGTGCATGTCGTAGGGCTGGTTCGCCGAGTCGGGGACCAGGCTGTCCAGTTCCAGGTCCTCGTCCGTGACCGTGAGGTCGGCCTGTTCGGGGAAGACGGGGGGCTCGGAGAGGTTGTTGGAGGGCAGGTAGGACAGCAGCTGCTTGACGTAGTCGATGGCGTCCTTCTCGTCGCCGGCCATGTGGTGGGCGACGCCGGAGGCGGAGTTGTGGGTGCGGGCGCCGCCGAGTTCCTCGAAGCCGACGTCCTCGCCGGTGACGGTCTTGATGACGTCGGGGCCGGTGATGAACATGTGGCTGGTCTGGTCGACCATGATGGTGAAGTCGGTGATGGCGGGGGAGTAGACCGCGCCGCCCGCGCAGGGGCCGACGACCAGGGAGATCTGGGGGATGACGCCGGAGGCGTGGGTGTTGCGGCGGAAGATCTCGCCGTAGGCGCCCAGCGAGGCGACGCCTTCCTGGATGCGGGCGCCGCCGGAGTCGTTGATGCCGATGACGGGGCAGCCGGTCTTCAGGGCGAAGTCCATCACCTTGGCGATCTTCTGGCCGTAGACCTCGCCCAGCGCGCCGCCGAAGACGGTGAAGTCCTGGGAGAAGACGGCGACGGGGCGGCCGTCGACGGTGCCGTAGCCGGTGACGACGCCGTCGCCGTAGGGGCGGGTCTTCTCCAGGCCGAAGTTGGTGGAGCGGTGCCGGGTGAACTCGTCGAGCTCGACGAAGGAGTCCTCGTCGAGCAGGAGCGCGATGCGCTCGCGGGCGGTCAGCTTGCCCTTGGCGTGCTGCTTCTCCACGGCGCGTTCCGAGCCGGCGTGCGTCGCTTCCTCGATGCGGCGCTGAAGATCCGCGAGCTTGCCCGCGGTCGTATGGATGTCGATCCCTTGGATCTCGTGACGCTCTTCCGGCTCGGACATCGGGATGCGGCTCCCTGCCTGCTCAAAAGGGGGGACGGTTACTCATCCGTAGCGTAGTGTCACCCCCGCGGTTCGGCAGTGCGGCGTTTACCACACCTAGGGTGGCTTGCATGACGCCGCGAGATGCAGCAGACAACAACCCCGAGAACTCCGGGAATCCCGGGCATCCCGAGAATCCGGAGAACTCCGGCGACTCCTCGGGAGGCAGCCGCTGGTCCGACCTCGACCGCCCGCCCCTGAACGCCACCGCGCTGCGGCGCGGACTGGTCCGCGAGGGCGGCCTGTGGTCCGAGGTGGACGTGGTGCAGCGCACCGGTTCCACCAACGCGGACCTGGTGGCCCGCGCCGAGGCGGGCAAGGCGGCCGAGGGCGCCGTGCTGGTCGCCGAGGAGCAGACCGCCGGACGGGGCCGCCTGGACCGCCGGTGGACCGCGCCGGCCCGTTCCGGCCTCTTCTTCTCCGTGCTGCTCAGGCCCGCCGACGTGCCGGTCGCCCGCTGGGGCTGGCTGCCGCTGCTCACCGGTGTCGCGGTGGCCACCGGGCTGGCCCGCGCCGCCGGGGTGGACATGGCGCTGAAGTGGCCGAACGACCTGCTCGTGACGGTCGGCGGCGAGGAGCGCAAGGCCGGCGGCATCCTGGCGGAGCGGGCCGGGGACGGCGGCGTGGTCATCGGCGTCGGCGTCAACGTCACGCTCCGGGCGGACGAGCTGCCCGTACCGCAGGCCGGTTCGCTGGCCCTGGCGGGGGCCGCGAGCACGGACCGCGATCCGCTGCTGCGCGGTGTCCTGCGTTCGCTGGAGGACTGGTACGGGCGGTGGCGGGCCGCCGGCGGCGACCCGGTCGGCAGCGGCCTCCAGGAGGCGTACGCGGCGGGCTGCGCGACCCTGGGGCGCCGGGTGCGTGCCGAACTGCCGGGCGAGCGGTCGCTGGTCGGCGAGGCGGTCGCGCTGGACGGTGACGGCCGTCTGGTCCTGGCGACCGAGGACGGGGTGCAGGAGCCGGTCGGGGCGGGGGACATCGTGCACTTGCGGCCCGCGTGAACCTGGGGTCGGGTGGCCGTGAGGGGAGCGGGTGCCCCACGGCTCGCGGCGGGCGCCCACACCGCCTGCGGCCGCGCACGGGTGCGTACGGCGGCGTACGGCCGCGCACCGGTGTGTACGCGTGCGCTCGCCGTGAAATCCCCGGTCAGGTCACCCACGGCCCGACCTGACCGAGTGAGCTGGCGCACACCTGCCGTAGAGTTGAGGCCGGTCGAACCTGACCGTGGCAGATCGGAAGGGCAGCAGGCGTGACCGTCGACGACTCGGGCTCCGGCACGGACGCGGACGGCCGGGTGGACCCCCACGCCGCCGACCCCGGCGAGGACCCGCTCGCGCTGCGTCTCGAACATCTCATCCTGGGCGCGGAGCGGCGCTACACCCCCTTCCAGGCGGCCCGCAGCGCCGGCGTCTCGATGGAGCTGGCCTCGCGCTTCTGGCGGGCCATGGGCTTCGCCGACATCGGCCAGGCCAAGGCGCTGACGGAGGCCGACGTGCTGGCCCTGCGCCGTCTCGCCGGTCTGGTGGAGGCGGGACTGCTCAGCGAGGCCATGGCCGTGCAGGTGGCGCGGTCCACCGGGCAGACCACCGCCCGGTTGGCCGAATGGCAGATGGACTCCTTCCTGGAGGGGCTGACCGAGCCGCCCGAGCCGGGCATGACGCGCACCGAGGTGACGTACCCGATCGTGGAGCTGCTCCTGCCCGAACTGGAGGAGTTCCTGGTCTACGTCTGGCGCCGCCAGCTCGCCGCCTCGGCGGGTCGGGTGGTGCAGGCCGCCGACGACGAGGAGATGGTCGACCGCCGGCTGGCCGTGGCCTTCGCCGACCTGGTCGGCTTCACCCGGCTGACCCGCCGGATGGAGGAGGAGGAGCTCGGCGAGCTGGTCGAGGCCTTCGAGACGACGGCCGCCGACCTGGTGGCGGCGCGCGGCGGGCGGCTGATCAAGACGCTCGGCGACGAGGTGCTGTACGTGGCCGACGACGCCGGTACGGCCGCCGACATCGCCCTGCGCCTGGTCGAGACGATGGAGAACGACGAGACGATGCCCGAGCTGCGGGTGGGCATGGCGTTCGGCACGGTGACCACCCGTATGGGCGATGTCTTCGGTACGACCGTCAACCTCGCCTCCCGCCTGACCTCGATAGCCCCGCGCGACGCCGTGCTCGTCGACAGCGCCTTCGCCGAGGACCTGATCCGTTCGGGTGACGCCCCGGCCTCCGAGGCGGAGGCGGCCGAGGCCGCGGCCGCCGCGGAGAAGGAGGGCGAGGAACCGCCCGCGTACCGCTTCGCCCTCCAGCCGATGTGGCAGCGCCCGGTGCGTGGACTGGGCGTGGTCGAGCCCTGGCTGCTCACCCGGCGGGACGAGCGGACGCCCTGACCGCCGCCTGACCGCCCCCGGACCGCTGCCTGGTTCGCCGTCCGCTTCGCCGTCCGCTTCGCCGTCCGGTTCACCGGTGATCAGCCGAGCCCGACGCACAGTCCGACGATCGGGAGGCACAGGCCCGCGCCGCCGGACGAGGGCGGCGGGGTCTCCGGGGCGTGCGAGCTGCGGCTCGGGGCGGGCGTGGGCCGCGGTGCGGGGCGTGTGGTGGCGGGCTGCTGGGAGTGGCCGGTGGGGGTCTGCTGGGCCGGCGGGTTCGCCTGCTCCGGCGGGTTCGGGTCCTCGGGGACGGTCGTGGGCACGGTGTCCGGCGCGGACGTGGCGCCGGTCGCGGTGTCCGGGAGGGCCGAGGGCGGGACGGCGGCGGCCACGGAGGGGGACGCCGACGACGCGCGGTTCGCCTCCGGGTCCGCCGCACCGCTTGTGCCGCCCATGGGCACGGACGCCGAGGGCAGCGCCGCCGGGCCGGCACCGACGGTGGCAGAGACGTCGGCCGACCGGCCGGTGCCGGCGTCCGCGCGGGCGTCCGCGTGGGGCTCGTCCGCGCCCGGACCGCCGCCCGCGTACTCGGGCGCCAGCCGTACCAGGCTCAGCGCACCGGCGGCCAGCGCGAGCCCGCCGGCGGCGAGCAGCACCTTGCGGCGCCGGGGCCGGCGGTGCCGCCCCCGAGGGTGCGGGCCGGGCGACGGCGCCGGCGAGGTGGTGCCCTGCGGAGTGGTGGTCTCCCGTGGGCGTGTCGTGTTCCGCGGGTCGGCGGTATCCCGTGGGCGGGTCGTGTTCCGCGGGTCGGCGGTGTCCTGTGGGCGGGTCGTGTTCCGCGGGCCTGGGGTGCCCTGTGGGCGGGCGTCCGTGTCCCGCGGGTCGTCTCCGCCCCGCCTGGCCGGGGTCTCCCGTATGCCGGTGCCGTCCTGCTGAACCGAGGTCGTGTCCTTCGTCATCGCCGTCCTCCCGGTGCGCGCCCCCTGTGCGCCCTGGCGGCGCACGTTATGCGGTGGCGCGCGGAGTTCGCGGGAGTTGGGCGGGATGTCACTCGAACGGGGGGTCGGTGCTCGACAGGCGGCCCCTTTCCCTCCGGGGGGCGCGGCTGCCATGATCGGGGCGTACGTCGTTAACCTGCGTTAACCCGGAGGGTGTCATGAGCGAGGAGCGGTTCGGGGAGTTCGTGCTGGTGCGGCGGCACGAGTACGTGGCGGAGCTCGTCCTCGACCGGCCCAAGGCCATGAACGCCGTGTCGACGGACATGGCCCGCTCGATCGCCGGGGCGTGCGCCGCGCTCGCCGCCGACCGTGACGCGCGCGTCGTCGTCGTGTCCTCGTCGCACGAGCGGGCGTTCTGCGTCGGGGCCGACCTGAAGGAGCGCAACTCCTTCAGCGACGCGGATCTGGTGAAGCAGCGGCCGGTCGCGCGCGGGGCGTACACCGGCGTACTGGAGCTGCCGATGCCGACGATCGCCGCGGTGCACGGGTTCGCGCTCGGCGGCGGGTTCGAGCTGGCGCTGTCCTGCGATGTGATCGTGGCCGACCGCACGGCCGTGGTGGGGCTGCCGGAGGTGTCCGTCGGGGTGATCCCGGGCGGCGGCGGTACGCAGCTGCTGCCGCGGCGGGTGGGGGCCGCGCGCGCGGCCGAGCTGATCTTCACGGCGCGCCGCCTGGAGGCCGCCGAGGCGCACGAGCTGGGTCTCGTGGACCAGCTGGTCGACGAGGGCCGGGACCGGGCGGAGGCCCTGGAGCTGGCCTCCCGGATGGCCGCGAACTCGCCGGTCGGCCTGCGCGCGGCCAAGCGTGCCCTGCGCCTCGGGCACGGGCTGGATCTGCGGACCGGCCTGGAGGTGGAGGACGCGGCCTGGCGTTCGGTGGCGTTCTCGGGGGACCGGGCGGAGGGTGTGGCCGCCTTCAACGAGAAGCGCGCCCCGCGCTGGCCGGGCGAGTGACCTCGGCGTGTCCGTTCTCGGGCGGGCGCGGCGCGTCCGTTCTCGACCGGGCACGGCCTGTCCGTTCGTGAGCGGGCAGGCGGTGCGGCCCACCGACAGGCGCATCAATGTCCCGGATTGGGCAAAACATCCCTAGCCTGGGGGAATGGGCGAGAACGGACGGCTGGCCGCCGTCGTGGCGTTGGCGCAGGGGATGGCCGCGGCGCACACTCCGCGTGAGTCGTGGCGGGCGGCGGCGCTCGGTGCCTGCCGGGCGCTGGAGGGGAGCTTCGCCGCGCTGTCGGTGTGGGAGCGCGAGCGCGGCCGGCTGCGGGTCCTGGTGAACGTGGGGGACCGCGCGCCCGAGGAGGAGGAGTTCCCCGAGGACGAGACCTACCCCGTGCACCAGTTCCCGGAGATCACCGAGTTCCTGCACGAGCGGTGGGCCTCGGGCGGTGAGCCGGACGCCTGGGTGGAGACCGCCGAGGGGCCCGCGGCAGGCCGTCCCGGCTACTGCCACCAGCGGGTCGCGGCCCTGCGGCGGCGCGGCCGCGGCTGCTGCGTGGTCGCGCCGATCGTGCAGCACGGACGCGCCTGGGGCGAGCTGTATGTCGCCCGCTCGTCCGGCGACCCCTTCTTCGGCCGCGCCGACGCCGACTTCGCCACCGTCCTGGCGGCCGTGGTCGCCGCGGGGCTCGCGCAGACCGAGCGCCTGGAGGAGGCCCGCAGGCTGGCCTTCACCGACGCGCTCACCGGGCTCGCCAACCGCCGGGCCGTCGACGTGAGGCTGGAGGAGGCGATCGAGCGGCACCGCGCGGACGGGACCGTCGTCAGTCTCGTCGTCTGCGACCTCAACGGCCTCAAGCGGGTCAACGACACCCTCGGGCACGCCGTGGGCGACCGGCTGCTCGAGCGGTTCGGGTCCGTGCTGTCGCTGTGCGGCGCCATGGTGCCCGGCGCCCTCGCGGCCCGCCTCGGCGGGGACGAGTTCTGCCTGCTCGCGGTCGGAACATCCGCCGACGAGGTGGTCAAGGCGGCCGACGAGCTGTGCCGGCGCGCCGCCGAGCTGGAGCTGGGGGAGGGCGTCGCCTGCGGGGTGGCCTCGACCGAGGACGCGATCGGGCCGGTACGGTCGGCCCGGCGGCTGTTCCGGCTCGCCGACGCCGCGCAGTACCGGGCGAAGGCGCTGCGCGGCGACCGGCCGGTGGTCGCCGGCCGCGAGGGGCCGGAGGATCCGGTGGTCCGCCTCGCCGACGAGCCGACTCCCGAGCCCCGGGGCGCGGGCGAACGGCGCCGCTTCCGCGGCCGCCGGCCGTGACGCGGTGCGGCGTACGTGCCCGTGGGGCGCGGTGCGCGCGTACGTGCCCGTGACGCGGTGCGCGCGTACGTGCCCGTGGCGCGGGTCACCCTCGTGGTAAGGGGTGCACCCGGCACCCACTAGTGACATCTCCGCATTCACTGCGTACGCTCCTGAATATGGATATGCACACTGTGGTGGTGGGGACGTCCGGTGTCACCGCGTCCGACGTTCTCGCCGTGGCGCGCGGCGGCGCACGGGTCGAGCTCTCCGGGGAGGCGGTGGCGGCCCTCGCGGCGGCCCGGGAGATCGTGGAGGCGCTGGCGGCCAAGCCCGACCCCGTCTACGGCGTCAGCACCGGCTTCGGCGCCCTGGCGACCCGGCACATCAGCCAGGACCTGCGCACCCGGCTGCAACGCAACATCGTCCGCTCGCACGCCGCGGGCATGGGCCCGCGGGTCGAGCGCGAGGTCGTACGCGCGCTGATGTTCCTGCGCCTGAAGACCGTCTGCTCCGGCCACACCGGCGTGCGTCCCGAGGTCGCGCAGACCATGGCCGACGTCCTCAACGCCGGGATCACCCCGGTCGTGCACGAGTACGGCTCGCTCGGCTGCTCCGGCGACCTGGCCCCGCTGTCCCACTGCGCCCTCACGCTCATGGGCGAGGGCGACGCCGAGGGCCCGGACGGTACCGTCCGCCCGGCGGCCGAGCTCCTCGCCGAGCACGGCATCCAGCCCGTCGAGCTGCGCGAGAAGGAGGGCCTGGCCCTGCTCAACGGCACCGACGGCATGCTCGGCATGCTGATCATGGCCCTCGCCGACCTCGACACCCTCTACAAGTCCGCCGACATCACCGCCGCACTGTCGCTGGAGGGGCTCCTCGGCACGGACAAGGTCCTCGCCCCCGAGCTGCACGCCATCCGCCCGCACCCCGGCCAGGGCGCCAGCGCCGCCAACATGCTGGCCGTGCTGAAGGGTTCCGGCCTCACCGGCCACCACCAGGACGACGCCCCGCGCGTCCAGGACGCCTACTCGGTGCGCTGCGCCCCGCAGGTCGCCGGCGCCGGCCGGGACACCCTCGCGCACGCCCGCCTGGTCGCCGACCGCGAGCTCGCCTCCGCCGTCGACAACCCGGTCGTGCTGCCCGACGGACGGGTGGAGTCCAACGGCAACTTCCACGGCGCCCCGGTCGCCTACGTCCTCGACTTCCTCGCCATCGCCGCCGCCGACCTCGGCTCCATCGCCGAGCGCCGCACCGACCGGCTGCTCGACAAGAACCGCAGCCACGGCCTGCCCCCGTTCCTCGCCGACGACGCCGGCGTGGACTCCGGCCTGATGATCGCCCAGTACACGCAGGCCGCGCTGGTCAGCGAGATGAAGCGGCTGGCCGTACCGGCCTCCGCGGACTCCATCCCGTCCTCCGCCATGCAGGAGGACCACGTCTCCATGGGCTGGTCCGCGGCGCGCAAGCTGCGCACGGCCGTCGACAACCTGACCCGGATCATCGCCATCGAGCTGTACGCCGCCACGCGCGCCGTCGAACTGCGCGACGGTCTGACTCCAGCTCCCGCGAGCCGGGCGGTCATCGACGCCGCCCGGGAGGCGGGCGTGGGCGGTCCCGGCCCGGACCGCTTCCTGGCGCCCGATCTCGCCGCCGCCGACGCCTTCGTGCGCGACGGCCGTCTGGTCGCCGCCGCGGAGAGCGTCACCGGCCCGCTTCAGTAGCCCGGTCCGCGTCGGCCGGCGCGGCAGGTGTGCGGGGCGGGTGTCGGCAGGTGCTGCTCGCGCCTGCGCCGGGAACGTCAGAAGCCGAGGCGTTCCCGGCGCACCGAGTACACGACGAAGCCGGCGCCGACGGCGAGGAAGAGCGTGCCGCCGACGACGTAGGGAGTGGTGTCCACGCTTCCCGTGTCGGCGAGTTCGGTACCGTCCGAGGACGGGGAACCCGCCTGGGTCCCGGTCCGCGCGGCCGGCCCCGCGACCGCCCGCGCCGCCACGGACGTCGATGCGGCCCGCCCCTGCTCCGTGACATGTGCCGTCGACTCCGCCGAGGTCACCGCTCTGGCCGGCGCGTCCGTCGCGTTCGCGGAGGGGACGAACCACAGGGCGCCCAGCAGGGTGCCCGCGGCGGTGGCGGTCAGCAACGTGCGGCGAGCGGATGACACGGAATATCGATCCCCTTGTGGCGCTGGTGAATTGGCCGTGTGGGCTGAGCTGATGTTAGTGAAAGTGGCGGGTCACGGGAAAGTCACGGGAGGTTTGAACCCACGGGGCTTCTGTGACTGGAGATGCCGACGACGCGCCGTTCCACGGAGATTGACGAAAGTCGCCGGCGGCATGTGACGCACAACACAGTGAAGGCTCGGTGGAATCGACGCGTCCGTTCGTACTGATCGGCGAAGGCGCGACGACGGAGGCGCGGCGAACGCCGGACCGGCCACGGACCGCACGACATGCCGGATGCCACCCCGGTTCGCCGCGCCCCGGGCCGGGCGAGGATGATGGCGATCGGCACGCGCACCACCCGGCACCCACCTGCCCGGCCGTCCCGGCGGACGTGGCGAGGCCCACATCAGTGCGGCATGGGGAACCGGACGAAACGGTCGTAGCGTTGATGAATCGTGATGGGGGACGCGTGGGGTCCTGGGGAATTCGTAGCGATGGAGAAGCGTTTGATGACGAACAGTAAGCGGCGCAGGGCCCTGGTGGCCTCGTCCGCACTGCTCGGTGGTGTGCTGGTGCTCTCGGCCTGTTCCGGCAGCAGCGACGCGTCCGGCAAGAACGGCGGCGACACCTCGCAGGCCAAGGCCGACAAGGCGGCTGCGCAGCAGTCGTCGGAAGCCCAGATCAAGATCACACCGGCGGACGGCTCCGACAACGCCTCCATCAACAACTCCGCCGTCGTCACCGTCGCCAAGGGCACGCTGACGGACGTCACCATGACCACGGCCGACGGCAAGGCCGTCACGGGTCAGATATCCGCGGACAAGCTCAGCTGGAAGCCGAGCGCCCAGCTGGACCGCGCCACCACCTACAAGATCGCCGCGACCGCCGCGGACGCCAAGGGGCGCGCCGCCCACGAGAACGCCTCCTTCACCACGGTCGCCCCGGCGCACAGCTTCATCGGCTCCTTCACGCCGGACAACGGCACCACGGTCGGCGTGGGCATGCCGGTGTCGATCAACTTCGACAAGGCGATCACCGACAAGGCGGCCGTGCAGAAGGGCATCACCGTCTCCTCCTCCAGCGGCCAGGAGGTCGCCTGCCACTGGTTCGGCGCGCAGCGCATGGACTGCCGCCCCGAGCAGTACTGGCAGGAGAACTCCACCGTCACGCTGAAGCTCGCCCTCGACGGCGTCCAGGGCGCCCCGGGCGTCTACGGCGTCCAGCAGAAGACGGTCACCTTCCACGTCGGCCGGAACCAGGTCTCCTACGTCGACGCGAAGACCAAGCAGATGAAGGTCACGCAGGACGGCAAGGTCGTCAAGACCATCCCGATCTCCGCCGGCGCCCCCGAACACACCACGTACGAGGGCCAGATGGTGATCTCCGAGAAGTTCCAGCAGACCCGGATGAACGGCGCGACGGTGGGCTTCACCGACGACGACGGCAAGGGCGAGTACGACATCAAGGACGTGCCGCACGCCATGCGCCTGACCACGTCCGGCACGTTCATCCACGGCAACTACTGGGGCGCGCCGTCCGTGTTCGGCAACGTCAACACCAGCCACGGCTGTGTGGGCCTCCAGGACAAGAAGGGCGCGGGCGACTCCACCACGCCGGCCGCGTGGTTCTACGACCACTCGCTGATCGGTGACGTCGTGGTCGTGCAGAACACCGGCGACAAGACGGTCGCCCCGGACAACGGCCTCAACGGCTGGAACATGAGCTGGGCGCAGTGGAAGGCCGGCTCCGCCGCCTGATCCGCCGTCAGCCTCCCTGCCGATGCCGCCCTCCGGGGCGGCATCGGTCATGTCGGGGCCGTCTCTCTCACAGTCCCTTCTCATGGTTCTCTGATGACAGCCTTATCCCGTCATCAGGGTGCGTCCCTACGTTGCGGCGCATGTTCTTCACCTACCTGAGGCGCGAGCTGCGCCGCCGCAGAAAGGCGGCCCTCGTCGTCGCCTCCGGCCTCGCTCTGGGCATCGCGCTGGTCATCGTGGTCAACTCCGTGTCCAACGGCATGGGCAAGGCGCAGGACAAGGTCCTCCAGTCCCTGTACGGGCTGGGCACGGACATGACCGTCACCAAGGCGGCGGACCCGGACAACGTGCAGAAGCCGCACTTCAAGTTCGACGCCAAGGGCGACGGCGACGACTCGACGCAGAGCAGCGACCTGGTCATGGCGCAGGGCTTCACCACCCTGCCCACCTCGACGGTCGGCAAGGTCGGCGACCAGAAGGGCGTCGCGTCCGCCGTCGGCGGACTGAGCCTGCGCGTGATGAAGGTCGACGGCCAGTTCGCCCGGGGCAAGATCCAGATGGAGCAGAACGGCGGCAAGGGGTTCGGACGCCAGGGCGGCCAGTCCCCGCAGGGCAAGGTCGTCGGCGGCGGCGCGGACTTCGACGTCAACCAGTACACCGTCTTCGGCACCGACGTCACCCAGCCGGCGCTCGGCCCGCTGACCTCCTCCAAGATCACCAGCGGCCGTACCTTCAAGACCACCGAGACGGACGCCAAGGTCGTCGTCGCCGACTCCGCGTACGCCAAGGAGAAGAAGCTCAAGGTCGGCAGCACGGTCACCATCAAGGGCGTGAAGTACGAGGTGATCGGCATCGCGACCGCCGACAGCGGCGACGCGGCGGCCAACCTGTACATGCCGCTGAAGCAGGCGCAGACGCTCAGTGACAACAAGGACAAGGTCACGACGATCTACGTCAAGGCGAACGACTCCCAGGAGATCGGTTCCGTCAAGAGCGCCATCCAGAAGAACGTCTCGGGGACCACGGTCACCACCTCCGCCGACCTGGCGAAGACCGTCTCCGGCTCGCTGTCCACCGCCTCCGACCTGGCCACCACCGTCGGCAAGTGGCTGTCGATCACGGTGCTCGTGGCCGCGTTCCTGGTCGCCGGGCTGCTGACCTCCTCGGCGGTCTCCCGCCGGGTCCGTGAGTTCGGCACGCTCAAGGCACTGGGCTGGAGGTCCGGCCGGGTGACCCGGCAGGTGGTCGGCGAGGCCGTCGTCAACGGTCTGGTCGGCGGCGCCCTCGGCATCGCGCTGGGCCTGGCGGGCGCGTACGCGGTGAGCGCCGTCAGCCCGACCCTCCAGGCCCAGCTCGGCTCCTCCGGCGGCCAGGGCCCCGGTGCCCGCTTCGGCGGCGGGGGCGGCTTCGGCGGCGCCGGCCGGCAGGCCGCGAAGTCCCTGGACGTGGCGCTCACCGCACCGGTCAGCCTCACCACCATCGCCGTGGCGGTCGCCCTCGCCGTCGCCGGCGGGCTGATCGCGGGAGCGTTCGGCGGCTGGCGGGCCTCCAGGCTGCGGCCGGCCGACGCGCTGCGACGCGTCGAATAGCACCCGCGCCCGCCGCCCCACCCCGTCACGCACCCCAGGAGTTGCCACACCATGTACGAACTCACCGGCGTCACCAAGCGCTACACCCGCGGCAAGGAGATCGTCCTCGCCCTCGACGGCGTCGACCTGACCATCCCCGACGGCGACCGGCTGGTCATCCAGGGCCCCACCGGCGGCGGCAAGTCCACCCTCCTCCAGATGCTCGGCGGCCTGGACCGGCCCACCTCCGGCCAGGTCGTGCTCGACGGCACCGACATGGCCAAGCTGCCCGAGGCCAGGCTCACCAGGGTGCGCAGCGAGAACATCGGCTTCGTCTTCCAGTCCTTCAACCTCATCCCCACGCTGACCGCGCAGGAGAACGTGGAGACCGCTCTCGTACCCCTCGGAATCAAGGCCAGGGACCGGCGCGAACGCGCCGCCGAGGCACTGGAGTCGGTGGGACTCGGCGAACGGCGCGGCCACCTGCCCGGCGAGATGTCCGGCGGCCAGCAGCAGCGCGTCGCCATCGCCCGCGCCCTGGTCAAGCAGCCCAAGGTGCTGCTCGCCGACGAACCCACCGGCAACCTGGACGAGTCGACCCGCGACGAGATCATGGACGTACTCGAACGCATGTGGAAGGAGCACGGACTGACGTTCGTCATGGTCACCCACGACTCCGCGCTCGCGAAGAAGGCCCCGCGCGTCGCGACGATCCGCAAGGGCCGCATCACCGTCAAGGACAACGCGCGGGCCTGACCGGCGCGACCCGCACCGGCGCGGCCGGTGCCCCGGCGGGCGGACACCGCCTGCCGGGACCGGCCGGGGCCGGTGAGGGCCCGTGCCGGGTCCGGTGCCGGAACCGGTGGGGTCCGGTGTCGGGACCGGTGGGGGCCGGTCGGGGCTCTAGCTCGCGGTCCCCGCCCGGGTGGCGTCCGCGCCCCAGCTGGCCAGCAGGCGCAGCGCCTCCGCCGACGGGGACCCCGGCTCGGCGTGGTAGACGACCATGGACTGGTCGGCGTCGTCCGCGAGCTTGAACGACTCGTAGGGCAGGTCCATCTCCCCGACCAGGGGGTGGCGCAGGCGCTTGACGCCGTGGCTCTTCTCCTTGACGTCGTGGGCGGCCCACAGGCGCCGGAACTCCTCGCTCTTGACCGACAGTTCGCCGACCAGCGCGGACAGCCGGGGATCCTCCGGATAGCAGCCGGCCTCCATGCGCAGCGCGCACACGATGTCGATCGCCTTCTGCTCCCAGTCGACGAACAGGTCCCGGTACTCGGGCTTCAGGAAGACCATCCGCGCCCAGTTGCGCTCCTGCGCCGGCATCCGGGACCAGTCGCCGAAGACCGCCGCCGCCATCCGGTTCCACGCCAGCAGCTCGGCGCGCCGCCCCACGACGTACGCCGGGACCGTGTCCATCGTGTCCAGCAGCTGCCGCAGCGAGGAACGCACCTGCTGGGTCTGTGCGGCCTGCTTCTTCTTGTGCTTGGGCTTGGCCAGATGGGTCAGGTGGGCGTGCTCGGCGTCGGTGAGGCGCAGCGCACGGGCGATGGAGTCCAGAACCTCCGCCGACACCCCCTGCCCGTTGCCCTGCTCCAGACGCGTGTAGTACGCGACCGACACGCCGGCCAGCTGGGCCAGCTCCTCGCGGCGCAGCCCCGGCACCCGGCGGTGGCGGCCGTAGTGCGGCAGCCCGACGTCCTCCGGTTGCAACCGGGCCCGCCGGGTGCGCAGGAACTCGCTGAGCTCGGCCCGCCGGTCCAGCCCGGCACGAGCGTCCGCACCGGCGCCCGCGGCGGGGGCGGTCATGCTGTCCGGCTGTTCGTCCATGCCTCCAGTATCCGTGGTCGTACGTACCGCAGCCTGACCCCGCCAGTAGTAGGAACGCGGAACGTAGGCAGAGCCGTGACCTGGGCGAACGCCCTTGGTCCGGGCACCCTGGAGAACGTGTCCGGCCGGAAGGCGGCCGGATGCGCGCAACCCCGAGGAGAACCCCGGCATGACCACCCCTGTCGCCGCGTACGCCGCGCCCGCCCCCAAGGCGCCGCTGGAGCGGACCACCATCGAGCGCCGCGCGGTAGGTGCGTACGACGTCCTGATCGACATCAAGTTCGCCGGCATCTGCCACTCGGACATCCACCAGGCCCACGAGGGCTGGGGCGAGGCCATCTTCCCGATGGTCCCCGGTCACGAGATCGCCGGCGTCGTCGCCGAGGTCGGCTCCGGCGTCACGAAGTACAAGGTCGGCGACCGCGTGGGCGTCGGCTGCATGGTCGACTCCTGCCGCGAGTGCGACAACTGCAAGGCCGGTCAGGAGCAGTACTGCACCGGCGGCGGCATGATCGGCACGTACAACGCCGTCGGCAAGGACGGCGAGCCCACCTACGGCGGCTACTCGCAGAAGATCGTCGTCGACGAGAACTTCGTCGTCCGCATCCCCGACGGCCTCTCCCTCGACGTCGCCGCGCCGCTGCTGTGCGCCGGCATCACCCTGTACTCCCCGCTCAAGCGCTGGGGCGCCGCCCCCGGCAAGAAGGTCGCGATCCTCGGCATGGGCGGCCTCGGTCACATGGGCGTGAAGATCGCGCACGCGCTGGGCGCCGAGGTGACCGTGCTGTCACAGTCCCTGCGCAAGAAGGACGACGGGCTGCGGCTGGGCGCCGACCACTACTACGCCACCAGCGACCCGAAGACCTTCGAGGAACTGGCCGGCACCTTCGACCTGATCGTCTCGACGGTGTCGGCGCCGCTGGACTTCAACGCCTACCTGTCCCTGCTGAAGAGCCAGGGCGCCCTGGTGAACGTGGGCGCGCCGGAGGAGCCGATCTCCCTGAACCTCTTCTCGGTCATCGGCGGCGGCAAGACCCTCGCCGGTTCCATGATCGGCGGCATCGCGGAGACCCAGGAGATGCTGGACTTCTGCGCCCGGCACGGCATCGGCTCCGAGATCGAACTGATCAGCGCCGACCGGATCAACGAGGCGTACGACCGGGTGATCGCCAGCGACGTCCGCTACCGGTTCGTCATCGACACGGCGACGATCTGAGCCGTTCCGTAGCGTTCTGAGCCGTCCGGCGACGATCTGAGCCGTCGGGTAGCTCCCGTGGCGATCTGAGCGGGCGGGGCGGTGACGCGCCGCCCCGGCCGTCGCGGACCGGCGGCCATGGCCCCCGGTTCCCCCGGGCCATGGCCGCCGGTCCGGTCACCCGGTACCGTGGCCGCGGGCTCGGTGAAGCGGGATCCGGCGTTCAGGCGGCCGGATCCGTCGGATCTGGATCTGCCGGGGGGAGCCATGGATCCGTTGACGGCGGTGACCGCGGGCAGGGCCGCGGCGGGCAGACGGTTCGCGTTCTACGTCTCCGTGCAGCTGACCTCGGTCATGGTGCCCGGACTCGTCACCGTGACCTCCCTGGCCGCGCTCATGCTGCACGCCCGGCACCCGAGCGACCTGGGCGCGACCCTCGGCGACGCCGTGCGGACCATCCGGGGACCGGCCATGATCCTCGTCGACGTCTCCTGGCTGGCCGCCGCGTACCTCGCCGGGTATGTCGGCCGTGAGCTGGCCTTCCGCCTCCTCGGCGCCGCGGAGCGGCTGCGCGGACGGCACCATCCCGCACTGGGCGCGCTGTACGCGGAACTGGAGGCCGTCTACGGGCAGGCGGCGCTGCGCCGCTGCCTGCGGACGCACCCGCTGCTCCGGCACCTGCTGACCACGGCCGACACCACCGCCGCCCGCTCCGAGGACCTGCGGCGCCCGGGCGGCGCCCTGCGCACCGGAAACGTCTACGAGGCCTTCGTCTACGCCAAGTTATGGCTGCGCGAACACAATCCCGGGCTCGCGCCGGACGCCACCGAGGCGGAGATCAACATCCTCCTGTCCACGCTGCCGCCGCTGGCCCTCGGCACCTGGGCGCTGATCGACCTGGCGCCGCTCGGCGTGGTGGCGGCGACCGTGATCGCGCTCGTCGCCGCCACCGTGACGGCCGTCGTCCTCGCCCAGGTGCTGCGCCTGCGCCGGACCGAGTGCTGGGAGGCGCTGCGCAACCTCCTGGAGGACCACGAGATGCGTCACGCGGCCGCCCGGCTGCCGGGATCGCCCGTTCCGGTCGTCCCGGCCGACGACCCCGGCGACGACGCTCAGGTGAGCGGAGCGGCGTAGTGACGCAGGTCCGGCAGGATGCTCTCGCACACCGGCCCGGACAGCGACCACAACGTCAGGTGTATGTCGGCGCCCGTCCGATGGGCGGCCACGGCACGGTGGTTGCCGTCCAGCAGGACGCAGCGGTCCTCGTCCACCCGGTACGCCGGCAGCGTCAGCGGCAGGGGCTCGGGCCCCTCGGCGAAGGCCCGCGTCAACGCGGTGACGGCCCGCCGCCGCTCCACGGGCCAGCTCGGCAGCGTCCGGTCGGCCGCCGCCACCCGTAGCGGGCGGCTCCCCGGAGCGCTCCAACTGCTGTCGTCGCCTTCCGGACCGGCGTACCAGACGGTGAACAACTCGGCCAGCCGCCGCCTGCCCGCCCTCTGACCGAGCGTCTCCACCCGGACCCCCGCCCGCATTTCGGCCAGCCGCTCCCAGTCCAGCTCCGCCCGGATGTCCGAGCGAAACCGCGCGGCGAAGTCGTCAAGTCCCGTCATCCGACGCCCCCTTCCTGTCGGACAGCATCATCCACGCCCTCGCGCGGACCGGCCGTACGGAGGAACGCGGACCGGCCATGACGAGGTGGCGCGGACCGGCCATGGGCAGGTGGCGCGGACCGGCCATGGGCAGGTGGCGCGGGTCGGCCGTGACGAGATGACGCGGGCCGGTCGTGACGGTCGACGCCACGGCCGGCCCGGGCCGTCAGGGCAGCTTGACGAAGGGGGACAGGAAGGTCCGGGCCGCCGGGGTGTCGAGACGGTAGGTCACGTTGGTGGCGTAGCACGGCGTGTCACCGGTGATCGTGGTCGCGGCGAGGATGTTCCTGCCGTCGACGACCGCGAAGTTGGGCCCGCCCGAATCGCCGTAGCAGGCACCGCCGTTGCCCTGCGGGGCGGTCATGGCCAGCCGTATCCAGGCGTTGTTGAGGGCGTCGAAGGTCACGGGCGCCTTCATGCGCACGCCTCCGCCGGGATGGGTCTGCCCGCCCGGACCGTTGACGGCTTCCTGGGTGCCGTACCCGGCGACGAACCAGTCGAGGGCGTTCAGCCCCTGCGGGCCGAGCGCGCCGAACTGGCCGGCGGCCGGGAGGGTCGCGGGCGTGAAGCTCCAGCGCGCCTTCATCTTCTGCGCGGGCAGCTCGATCACCGCGATGTCGTGCGGGTCGGAGGAGGGGCCGGGGTAGGCGGGGTCGGTGTGGGCGGCGCCCTCGACGCCGACGGCGCCCGCCTGCGCGGCCGGATCGCCCGGATACTTCGTGGCGGCGGCGTCGAGCCCGGCCTGGACGTTCTGGTCCAGGGAGACGTAGAACCGCACGTCGGCCGGCCAGTCCGTGGTGCAGTGGGCGGCGGTCAGGAACGTGTTCCCGTCGACCATGGTGCCGGAGCAGACCCAGTCGACGCGGTCCGGGGTCGCCGGGTCGCCGTCGTCGTCCCAGGTGGCGATGAGGGCGCCGACCTCGGTGCGCTCCGGCGCGGGGCTCGCGTTGTAGGAGTTGATCGCGGACGAGGGCAGCGCGGTCGCGAGCACGGCGGCACAGCCGGCCGCGGCGACGGCGGTGATGCGGGCCATGGTGGTGGCACGTCGCTTGATCAAGAGAAGACCCTTCGGATGGGTGGGACGGGTGTTCTCCTGTGGGGGGTGTGAGCCGCGATCAGTGAACCGCCTGCGACCGGCCACGACAAGAGCGCGGTGACGTCTTCCGGATCTCCTCGTGACCTCTCCTCGTGAGCGGACCGCATGCCGAAGGACGCATGACGGCTATATCGTGACGAGAGTGACAAATGCGAGCAGACAGGACACGGATGACCGTCCCGCCCGTCCCGCGGTCATCGAACGGGTCGTGACACTGACGGTGAACGGCCGCCCGCACACCCTGCGCCTGGACACCCGGGTCACCCTGCTGGACGCGCTGCGCGACCGGCTCGGTCTGACGGGCACGAAGAAGGGCTGCGACCAGGGCGCCTGCGGCGCGTGCACGGTCCACCTGGACGGTCGCAGAGTGCTGGCCTGCCTCACCCTGGCGGCCCAGGCCGAGGGCCGGGACGTCACCACCATCGAGGGCGTCCTGGGCCCCGACGGCCGCCCCCACCCGGTGCAGCAGGCGTTCATGGAGCACGACGGCTTCCAGTGCGGCTTCTGCACCCCCGGACAGATCATGTCCGCGATGGCACTGATGGCCGAGGGACGGACCGGCTCGGACGAGGAGATCCGGGAGTTCATGAGCGGCAACCTGTGCCGGTGCGGCGCCTACCCCAACATCGTGGCGGCGATCCGCGAGGCGGCCGCCCGGGGAGGTCACGATGCGCGCCTTTGACTACGTCCGGGCCACCGACACCCGCGAGGCGGTGCGCCTGCTCGCGGACGATCCGCAGGCGTCCTGCCTCGCGGGCGGCACGACACAGCTCGACCTGATGAAGGACGGGGTGCTGGAGCCACCGCGGCTGATCGACATCACCCGTCTCCCCCTGCGCGGCATCGAACGCCGCGACGATGCCCTGCACGTGGGCGCGCTGGTCACCATGGAGGAACTGGCCGCCGACGCCACGGTGGCCGAGCGCCTCCCCATGGTGCGCGAGTCCCTGCTGCTGGGCGCGTCGGTGCAGCTGCGGAACATGGCCACCATCGGCGGCAACCTGCTCCAGCGCACCCGATGCCGCTACTTCCGCGACCCCACGGTCCCCGAGTGCAACAAGCGCGCGCCGGGCTCCGGCTGCGCCGCGGTCCGGGGCACGGCCCGCATGCACGCCGTGCTCGGCGCGAGCGAGCGGTGCATCGCGCTCCACGCCTCCGACCTCGCCGTCGCCCTGGTGGCGCTCGACGCGATCGTGCACATCCAGGGGCCCACCGGGTCCCGCACCGTGCCGCTGACGGAGTTCTACCTGACGGCGGACGTCAGCCCCGAACGCGAGACCGTCCTGGAGCACGCCGAGCTGATCACCGGCGTCGAGATCCCGCTGCCGCCGCCGGCCGCCCGCTCGGGCTACCTCAAGGTCCGCGACCGGACGTCGTACGAGTTCGCCCTGGCCTCGGCCGCCGTGCAGCTCGTCCTGGACGGCGGCACGATCCTCGAGGCCCGGGTCGCCCTGGGCGGCGTAGGGACGAAGCCCTGGCGGGCCCACGCGGCCGAGCACCTGCTGACCGGCGCGCCCGCCACGACGGCGACGTTCACGGACGCGGCCGAGGCGACCATGCGCGACGCCTGGACCGTGCCCGGAACGGCGTTCAAGGTGCCGCTCGCCCGGCGCACCCTGGTGCGCGAGCTGCAGACCGTCTCAGGAGTGACCGCATGAGCACCGTGGAGAGCAGGACGCGGATCGGCGCGGGCGTCAACCGGGTCGACGGCCCGCGCAAGGTCACCGGCACCGCCCCGTACCCGATGGACTTCAGCGTCCCCGGCCAGGCCTACGGCGCCCTGGTGCAGTCCACCGTCGCCGCCGGCCGGATCGTCCGCATGCACACCGAGGCCGCCGAGGCCGCCCCCGGCGTGATCAGCGTCCTCACCCACGAGAACGCCCCGAAGGTCGGCACGGGGCCGACCACGGTGCTCGGAGCGGCACCGCCGCCGCCCCTGCGCAACGACCGGATCCTCCACCACGGGCAGCACATCGCCTTCGTGGTGGCCGACACGCCCGAGCAGGCCACCGCCGCGGCGCGCCTGGTGCGCGCCGACTACGAGGCCACGGAGCCGCTGCTGGACCTCCAGGACCCGCGCGCCGAACAACTCGTCGACCCGTGGGGCACGGACACCTCGCGCGGCGACGCCACCGCGGCCCTGAAGTCCGCCGAGGTGACCCTTCAGGCCACCTACACCACCGCCGACAACACCAACAACCCGCTCGGCCTGTTCGCCACCCTGGCCACCTGGGAGGGCGACACTCTCACCGTCCACGACACCAGCCAGTGGCCGTCGATGGTGCGCACCACCCTCGCCACGGTCTTCGGCATCCCCGAGAGCTCGGTACGGGTCCTGGTGCCCTACGTCGGCGGCGGCTTCGGCGCCGGGCTGCGCGTGTGGCCGCATGTGATCCTCACCGCCATGGCCGCCCGGATGATCAAACGGCCGGTCAAGCTGGTGCTGACCCGGCCGCAGATGTTCACCTCCATCGGGCACCGGCCCAGCGGGGTGCAGTGGCTGAGCGTCGGCGCCACCCGTGACGGCGAGCTGGTCGCCCTGGACCACCGCAGCCTCAGCTCCCTGAGCATGGAGGACAACGACTACGAGCCCTTCACCTCGGCGACCTCCTTCGCCTACCGCTGCCCCGACGTGATCACCCAGGACCGGCAGGCCCGGCTCAACGTCGCCGTGCCGACGTCCATGCGCGCCCCCGCCGAGGCACAGGGCAACTTCGCGCTGGAGTCGGCGCTCGACGAACTGGCCCACCAGCTGCGCATCGACCCGGTGGAGCTACGGCTGCGCAACCACACCGACGTCGACCCGCGCAACGGGCTGCCCTGGTCCGGCAAGGCACTCCTGGAGTGCTACGAGGTCGGCGCGCGCCGCTTCGGCTGGTCCGACCGCAACCCCGAGCCGCGCTCCATGCGCGACGGCAACTGGCTCATCGGCTACGGCATGGCGAGCGCGCTCTTCCCCTACTTCGCGCAGCCCTGCGCCGCGCAGGCCACCGTCCGCCGGGACGGCAGCGCGCTGGTGCGCAGCGCCGCCGCCGACATCGGCACCGGCACCTACACCGTGATGGCCCAACTGGCCGCCGAGGAACTCGGCCTGCCCCTGGACCAGGTCCGCTTCGACCTGGGCGACTCCGACATGCCCCACTCGATGATGGCGGGCGGCTCCGGCCTCACCGGCGCGCTGGGCAACGCCGTGCACGACGCCTGCCGACGGCTGCTGCGCCAGTTCGCGGAACTCGCACACGACGACGCCGACTCGCCCCTGCGGGGCTTCCCCCCGGACGACATGGAGTGCACCGACGGGCGGATCCACCCCACGGGCCGCCCCGACCTGGGCGAGACCTACGCCG
This sequence comes from Streptomyces sp. NPDC006393, assembly GCF_040628575.1. Lineage (NCBI taxonomy): Bacteria > Bacillati > Actinomycetota > Actinomycetes > Kitasatosporales > Streptomycetaceae > Streptomyces > Streptomyces sp. NPDC006393. The sequence goes on along the minus strand of NZ_JBEXZD010000041.1, from coordinate 28,625 downwards.
ACATCCTCGCCCGCCACGGGCTCACCGAACTCACCGCGAACGGCAACAGCACACCGCCGGTCCCCACCGAGCTGGGCATGTCCCTCGCCGGCGCCTACGGCGCCAAGTTCGTCGAGGTACGGGTCGACGCCGAGCTCGGACTCATCCGGGTGGCACGGGTGGTCTCGGTCATCGACGGCGGCCGCATCCTCAACGAGAAGACGGCCAGGAGCCAGATCATCGGCGGCACGGTCGGCGGCATCGGCATGGCCCTGTTCGAGGACACGGCCACCGACCCGCGCACCGGACGCATCGCCAACGGCACGTTCGCCGACTACCTGGTCGCGGTCAACGCCGACATCCCCGACCTGGACGTGGTCTTCGTCGGCGAACCCGACCGCGCCACGGCCACCGGCACCAAGGGCGTCGGCGAGGTCGGCCTGGTCGGCATCGCCGCCGCCATCGCCAACGCCGTCCACCACGCCACCGGAAAACGCCTCCGCGACCTGCCGATCACGCTGGACGCCCTGCTGTGACACCGACGTGAGGGCGACGTACGGCGACAGCGGCTCGAATGCGGCCGGCCTGGGTTAGAGTCCCGGTTCGAGTCGTTGGGGGCGTGGATGAATGGTCCGGACCGGGACCGCAAGGCAGTCCGGGCACGGCACCCTGTGCTCCTGGTCGTGCTCCTGCTCGCCGCAGGTGCCACGCTGACCTGGTTCGCGGGAGGGCATCTGGCGTACGCCACGGGCCTTGCGGGAACCTCAGGTCATCTCCGTGTCGAAGAGTGCGTCTGGGAACACGTGGGGGGCCATCGGTACCCGCACTGCAGCGGGGTCTTCCACTCCTCCGACGGGACGGTCGTGGACCCCGACGCCTCGGTCGGCGCACACCTGCCTTCCGGCAGCACGATCGCCGTCCGGCAGACGGCTTCCGGCGGATACGAGCGGATCGGGCTCGCGGCCTCGTGCGGATGGCTGGCCGTTTCCCTCCTGGGCCTGTCGATGCTGCTGCTGGGGGTCCTGGCCGTCTGTGTCAGGACCGGTGCCCGCCGGGTGCCTCGCGCGCTGTGGGTGCTGCTCGGCTCGTTGGGTGCCGCGATGCTGCTGAGCGCGCTCGTCGGTGGCGTGGCCGGCATGACCGAGGCCTTCTGACGCTCCGGCATCCGAAGATCCGATGCCGTCGAACCCTCAGTAGCGCGTCGGGCAACCGCAACCGCACCTGCCCACCACCCGTTTATCCGCTGGTCTGGGCGTGCAGGGCCCGCAGCGTCGTCGTCGACTCAGCCGAGACGGGCTCAGCCATCTGCCTTGGCCACGCCGATCGGGCAGGACACGCCCGTGCCGCCGAGGCCTTCGGGCCAGGCAGCTCCGGCGCCCCCGAGGGTCTAGAGATCGCGGACTTCGCCCTCGGCTGCTTCTGGAGCGCCGAGCGCCAATTCTGGCAGCTTCCGGCGGGTGTCTGGACCACCCTCGTCGGCTACCAGGGCCTTTCGGACAGCATCGGACAGCAAGAATCCGAAGGCCACACGCGCCCCGCGTGGGCGCGTCAGTGCGGCAGCGTCGCCGGGCTGCCGCCGTTCGCCTCGTAGCCCGCCACGGCCAGGGCACGGTAGATCGCGAACTCCGCCGCCGGGTCCTCGGACAGGGTCCAGGGCAGGGCGCCCACGTGGCCGTCGACGCCTATGAGCTGGTTCATGGCCTCCGCCCAGCGCTCGGAGCGCACCAGGAAGAAGATCAGCAGATGGCGTACGTGCGCCACGACCGGGTCGCCGGAAGGCGCCGAGTGGACCGCGTGCAGCGCGCCGTGCACGGCCTTGGTCACCACCTCGCTCTGGTAGAAGGTGCTGACCAGGTTCACCTCCGGCAGGTGCTCGAAGACGGCGAACAGGGGCAGCGCCGCCAGCAGCGAGCCCTGCGGCGCGCGGGCCGCCGCGGCCTCGGCGAACGCCATCGCCAGCTTCCGCGAGCCGTGCCACTTCTCGCACCAGTAGTGCAGCGCCGCCAGGTGCGCGCCCATGTGGTTCGGCGCGCGGTCGAGGATCTTCAGCCACAGCTTCTCGAACTCCGGCTGGGAGTAGGCCAGTCCGCGTGCCACCGACAGCTCGACGATGTACGGGACCGGGTCGCCCGGCGCGAGCAGCGCGGCCTGCCCGCACATCTCCCGGGCCTCCTCCATGATGATCCGGAACTCGTCCGTCCCCGGCGTCGCCGTCCGCCACGCCTGCTGCACCAGGAACTCGGCGTGCACCGCCGCACCGCCGGGGTCCTTGGGCTGCTCGGCCCGCCACACCCGCAGCCACTGCCCGCCCGGCACCTCGTGGACGCCGCCCGGCCGGTGCCGCAGCTCCAGCGCCGCTGCGCCGGCGAAGGCCTGCACCCGCTGCCAGCGCAGCTCGCCCTCCGTCTCCGTACCCGCGAGGAGTTGGGCGGCCGCGTGATAGTCCTGCGTGCGCTGCACCAGGTCCAGCACGTCCACCAGGTCCTGGTCGGGGCCCGGCATGCGCACGTCGAGCTCCTCCTGCGGCAGGAACCCGTAGTCGGCCGGGTCCGCGGCGTCCGGATGCCCGGGCGGCACCTGCTCGATGGCGCCACGCCTGCGCCTGAGGAACGGAAGCAGCACGAAGCCCAGCATGACCAGCGCCACCAGGACCCAGAGAATCTCCATGCCTCAAGCGAACCAGACCGCGCCGACAATTGGCCAACCCGTGCCCCGGGCCTGTGGAAACGGCCTGTGGAAAACCTCCGCGATCCCCGCTCCCCGCCAACCGCCCGGGCCCCGCCGCCGCGTGCCGCCACGTTCCGTCGCCCGGCGGTCCGCCACCAGCCCTCCGGGCGCACTACCCTCGGCCCCATGAGCGACAGGCACATCAGTCAGCACTTCGAGACCCTCGCGATCCATGCGGGCAACACCGCCGATCCCCTCACCGGCGCGGTCGTCCCGCCGATCTACCAGGTCTCGACCTACAAGCAGGACGGCGTCGGCGGTCTGCGCGGCGGCTACGAGTACAGCCGCAGCGCCAATCCGACCAGGACCGCCCTCGAAGAGAACCTCGCCGCCCTGGAGGGCGGTCGTCGTGGGCTCGCGTTCGCGTCCGGACTGGCGGCCGAGGACTGCCTGCTGCGTACGCTGCTCGGCCCGGGTGATCACGTGGTCATCCCGAACGACGCGTACGGCGGCACGTTCCGCCTGTTCGCCAAGGTCGTCTCCCGTTGGGGCGTGGAGTGGTCGGTGGCCGACACCAGCGACCCGGCCGCCGTACGGGCCGCGATCACCCCGAGGACCAAGGTGGTGTGGGTGGAGACCCCCTCCAACCCGCTGCTCGGCATCACGGACATCGCCGCCGTCGCTCAGGTCGCCCGGGACGCCGGCGCCAGGCTCGTCGTCGACAACACCTTCGCCACGCCGTACCTCCAGCAGCCGCTCGCGCTCGGCGCGGACGTCGTCGTGCACTCGCTGACCAAGTACATGGGCGGCCACTCGGACGTCGTCGGCGGTGCGCTGATCGTCAGCGACGCCGGACTCGGCGACGAGCTGGCGTACCACCAGAACGCCATGGGCGGCGTCGCCGGCCCCTTCGACTCCTGGCTGGTGCTGCGCGGCACCAAGACGCTCGCGGTGCGCATGGACCGGCACAGCGAGAACGCGGCGAAGGTCGCCGACATGCTGTCCCGGCACGCGCGCGTGACACGCGTGCTGTACCCGGGTCTGCCCGACCACCCCGGTCACGAGGTCGCCGCCAAGCAGATGAAGGCGTTCGGCGGCATGGTCTCCTTCCGGGTCGAGGGCGGCGAGGAGGCCGCCGTCGAGGTCTGCAACCGTGCCAAGGTGTTCACCCTCGGCGAGTCCCTGGGCGGCGTCGAATCCCTGATCGAGCACCCCGGCCGCATGACGCACGCCTCCGCGGCGGGCTCCGCCCTGGAGGTCCCCGCCGACCTGGTCCGCCTGTCCGTCGGCATCGAGAACGTCGACGACCTGCTGGAGGACCTCCAGCAGGCCCTCGGCCGCTAGGGGCTGTCTCCCCAGCGGTCCGCCGGGCCGGTGGCCGCTCCCGCGGGGGCGGTCGCCGCGGGCCTCACCAGTCGCTCACCGGTGGAGTCGTCTGTGACGGCGGCTCCACCCAGGGCCGTACCGTCAGCGCCCACACGGTGAACGCGACCACCGCGACGAACAGCATCAGCCACATCGTGCGGCGGGCGAGCGTCCGGCGCCGCAGCATGCGGCCGCCGCGGCGCACCACGTCGGCGTACAGCTCCGCCGGAACCTGCGGCGGGGTCTGCTCCAGGAGCCGCCGCACGGCCGCCTCACGCTCCATCCGGTTCACGTCCGCCTCCCCCTCGCTCGCCGCCGCCCGTCCGTTTCCTGTGTGCTCGTGCGCCGCCCCGGCCCCCGGTGTGCCGCTACGACGGTGCCACCTCCGGGTCGCGCACCGCCGGGGCGGGCCGCGCGGGCAGGCGGGTGAGCGCGGCGATCGTGCGGTCGCAGATGACGCGGACGCGTTCCGGGGGCAGGCCGAGCATCGCCGCCGTCTGTTCCTCGGCGACCCCCTCGTACAACCTGAGGACGAGGATGAGACGTTCCTGAGGGGCGAGGGCGGCCAGTGTGCCGGGGGGCCTGGACCGGCCGCGGCCCAAGCCGTGCTGGTGCCACGCCTCACGGGCGAAGCGGGCGGCCATGTGCTGGCGGGCGCACGCGTAGGGGTCCTCTCCGCCCAGCCGGTCCCAGCACGCGTACGTGTGCGCGAGGGACAGGGTCAGCAGGCGGCACGCGCGCGGGTTGTCGTCCGGGGCCTCCGCGGTGAGCAGTGTCGCCGCATGCAGCAGCCGCCCGGCGGAGCCCGCGACGAACGCCTCGAACTCCCGGGCCCGGCGCACGCCTTGGGACGCCTGCCGTTCTCGCACCGCGCCTCCCGCCAGGGGCGATCCTGAAGAAGCGGGACCCGTCCGCCGTACGGGATACGGAACCGTGTGCGACAAGGACCCGGTCTCATACCAGGCCAGCGGCGGCCCGTGAGTCAAGAGCCGCGCGCGCACGCGGACGGGATGATCGGTGGAACGTGGTCCGCCGGCGGAGCTCAGGACGCCGTCACGGCGCGGGACGTCCGGGAGTTCAGGACGCCGTCACGGCGCGGGACGTCCGGGAGCTCAGGACGCCGGCGCCGGCTCCGCCCCGGTCCCCGTACCCGATGCCGCCCCTGTCCCCGCCTCCGGCGCCGTGCCGCCGCCCTGGGTGGCCTGGCGGGCGGAGAGCGCGTGGTTGAAGCGGGTCAGGAGCGTACAGAAGGTCTCCCGCTCCTCCGGCGCCCAGTCGTGGGTGAGCTCGGCCATCAGCCGGCGCCTGGACGAGCGCACCTCCTCCAGCCGCGACACTCCGCGCGGGGACAGCTGCAACACCACGGCCCGCCCGTCCTCGGGGTGCGAGGTGCGCTTGACCAGCCCGGTGTCGACGAGCGGAGCCACCTGCCGGGTGACGGTCGAGGAGTCGATGCCCATGCTCGCGGCGAGCGCCTTGACGCCCATCGGGCCTTCCCGGTCGAGCCGGTTGAGCAGCAGATACGCGGCGCGGTCCATGGAGTTGCGCACCTGCCCGACCCCGCCGAGCCGGGTCTGTTCCGCACGGCGGGCGAACAGGGCCACCTCGTGCTGGAGGGTGTCGAGAAGACCGGTGTCACCGACGGTCGTCATGTCCATCGACATTTCAGGTGTTGTGGGCATGGCCGGAGGCTCACTTCTGAAGGGCTGCTGGGTTGGGGGACAGGGTACGCGGCCGGGCCGCAGGTCGTACCGGCGCTGCGCAAACCGGTCCCAGACGTTGGTCACACCGGCCCGTCGAGCTCGTGAACTGCGAGACTTGGCTCATGAGCTACGGCACGGCTGTCTCCTTCCCTCCCGTCACCCTCGACGACGTGCGGGGTGCACAGAAGATGCTCTCGGGGGTGGCGCGGGTGACCGCGATGGAGACCAGCAGGCACCTGTCCCAGCTGGTGGGCGCGCCGGTCCACCTCAAGTGCGAGAACCTCCAGCGGACGGGCTCGTTCAAGCTGCGCGGCGCCTATGTGCGGATCGCCGGACTGCTGCCCGAGGAGCGCGCCGCCGGCGTGGTGGCGGCGAGCGCCGGCAACCACGCGCAGGGTGTCGCGCTGGCGTCATCGCTGCTCGGTGTGCACGCCACGGTGTTCATGCCGAAGGGCGCCCCGCTGCCGAAGATCAGCGCGACCCGGGACTACGGCGCCGAGGTGCGCATGCACGGTCAGGTGGTCGACGAGACGCTGGCCGCCGCGCAGGAGTACGCGGCCGAGACCGGCGCGGTGTTCATCCATCCCTTCGACCACCCGGACGTCATCGCGGGCCAGGGGACGGTGGGGCTGGAGATCCTGGAGCAGTGCCCGGAGGTACGCACGATCGTCGTCGGCATCGGCGGCGGCGGGCTCGCGGCGGGCATCGCGGTCGCGGTGAAGTCGCTGCGCCCGGACGTGCGGATCGTCGGGGTGCAGGCGGCGGGCTCGGCGGCGTATCCGCCGTCGCTCGCGGCGGGGCGCCCGGTGGCGATCCAGAACCCGGCGACGATGGCCGACGGCATCAGGGTGGGGCGGCCGGGCGACGTGCCGTTCGGGATCATCGGCGAGCTGGTCGACGAGGTGCGCACGGTCAGCGAGGACGAGCTGTCCGCGGCGCTGCTGCTGTGCCTGGAGCGGGCCAAGCTGGTCGTCGAGCCGGCCGGGGCGAGCCCGGTGGCCGCGCTCCTCGGCGACGGCGGCGGCGTCGCGGGCCCGGTGGTGGCGGTGCTGTCCGGCGGCAACGTGGATCCGGTGCTGCTTCAACGCGTGCTGCGCCACGGCATGGCCGCGCAGGGCCGCTACCTGGCCGTTCGCCTGCGTCTGACCGACCGGCCGGGGGCGCTCGCCACGCTGCTCGGGGTGTTGTCAGTGGTCGACGCTAACGTCCTCGATGTGAGCCACGTACGGACCGACCCACGGCTCGGGCTCACGGAGGCGGAGGTGGAGCTGCACCTGGAGACGAAGGGCCCGGAGCACTGCGCCGAGGTCGGTCAGGCCCTGCGGGACGCGGGTTACACGGTCATCGACTGAGCGTCGGGCAGCGGAACACCGAGGTCGGCACCCTCTTCGTCACCCGTTCGGGAAAAACCGTTGAGAGACGCGATACATCGCGTTATGGTGTGTCGCACACGTCGTGGCATCCACGCCACCCATGCCTTTCACGCACCAGCGGCATGGACGGCATCCGTGTTCGCCGTGACGCACCCCCGCAGGCCTGAAATTCCCAGGCGCACCGAGGTCAAGGCCTGCGAACCTAGGCTTTTCGACCCATGACCCATCCCCGATGACGTGGAGACTCACATGCCAGGCGCCATCTACGCCGAAGGTCTGGTGAAGACCTTCGGCGACGTAAGGGCTCTGGACGGCGTCGACCTCGATGTCCCCGAGGGCACGGTGCTCGGACTGCTCGGGCCGAACGGCGCGGGCAAGACCACCACCGTCCGCTGTCTGACCACACTGCTCCGACCCGACAGCGGCAAGGCCGTCGTCGCGGGCATCGACGTGCTCAAGCACCCCAACGAGGTGCGCCGCTCGATCGGCCTGTCCGGTCAGTTCGCCGCGGTCGACGAGTACCTGACCGGCCGCGAGAACCTCCAGATGGTCGGCCGGCTGTACCAGATGCGGGCCAGGGCGGCGAAGGACCGGGCGCAGGAGCTGCTGGAGCAGTTCAATCTCGCCGACGCCGCCGACCGGCCCGCGAAGACCTACTCCGGAGGCATGCGCCGCCGGCTCGACCTGGCGGCTGCGCTCGTCGTCTCCCCGCCGGTGATGTTCATGGACGAGCCGACGACCGGCCTCGACCCACGCAACCGCCAGCAGCTCTGGGAGGTCATCAAGCAACTGGTCTCCGGCGGTACGACCCTGCTGCTGACCACCCAGTACCTGGAAGAGGCCGACCACCTGGCGCACGAGATTGCGGTGGTCGACCACGGCCGGGTCATCGCCCGCGGCACCTCCGACCAGCTCAAGGCCCGCACCGGCGGCGAGCGCGTCGAGGTCGTGGTGCACGACCGGGAGGACATCGCCACCGCCTCCGAGGTGCTGCGCGGCTTCGGCAAGGGCGACACCGCCGTGGAGGAGCACACCCGCAAGCTCACCGTGCCCGTCACCGGCGGCGCGAAGCTGCTGGCTGAGGTCATCCGCGAGCTGGACGGCCGCGGCATCGAGATCGACGACATCGGACTGCGCCGACCCACCCTCGACGACGTGTTCCTGTCCCTGACCGGTCATGTGGCCGAGGAGAAGCCCGAGGAGGCCGCCAAGTGAGTGCCGTCACCGACGCCCTGCGGGTCGCACCGACCGCCAACCCCGTCAGCCAGTCCCTGCGGGACTCGATGGTGGTCGCGAAACGCAATCTGATCCGCATGTCGCGGATTCCCGAAATGATCATCTATGGGCTGATCCAGCCCATCATGTTCGTGGTGCTCTTCACCTACGTGTTCGGCGGTTCCATGCAGATCGGCGGCAGCACCAGCGCCACCGACTACAAGAACTTCCTGATGGCCGGCATCTTCGCGCAGACCGTCACCTTCGCCACCGCCAGCTCCGGCGCGGGCATCGCCGACGACATGCACAAGGGCCTCATCGACCGCTTCCGCTCCCTGCCCATGGCACGCGGCGCGGTGCTCACCGGACGGACCCTCGCCGACCTGGTGCAGACGGCGCTGACCCTCGTCGTCCTCGCCGTGGTCGCCCTGCTGGTCGGCTGGCGCGTCGGGTCGAACGGCGACACCAACGTGGGCAAGGTCCTCGGCGCCTTCGGACTGCTGCTCCTGCTCGGTTACGCCTTCACCTGGATCGGCGCCCTGATCGGCATGTCCGTGCGCACCCCGGAGGCGGCCACGTCCAGCGGGCTGATCTGGCTGTTCCCGGTCACGTTCATCTCGAACGCGTTCGTGGACACCAGCCACATGACCCCGTGGCTGCGCCACATCGCCGAGTGGAACCCGTTCAGCGCCACCGCCCAGGCCTGCCGGGTGCTCTTCGCCAACCCCGGTCAGTCCCAGTCGGACGCCTGGCCCATGCAGCACCCGGTGTGGGCCTCACTGATCTGGTCGGTCCTGATCCTCGTGATCTTCCGTACGCTCGCGGTCCGCAAGTACCGCCGGGCGGCCGGGTGACGGTCCCGCGCGTTCCGAACGCGTGAAAGCCCGGCCAGGGGCACCCCGGGAGGCAACCGGCGGACCCCGGACGAGCCGCCGGTCCGCCGAGGCCGGAGGTGCCCCCGGCCGGGCCGCGGCGCCCGAGGCCGTTCGGTCGTCCGGCCGAATGGCCTTCGGACACCGCCGATTGCGAGGCGGCAGCCACTGTGGGCAAATGGGACTACATCTGCCGCTCTGTTCTCGGAGGTGCGGGTCATGACAACGGTCGGCCTCTGGTGACGCCTTCCCCATGAGTGCACCGTCGCGCGACGCCCGGCTCGTCCTCGACGAGCGAGGGACCGTCGCGCAATGGAGCCCGGAGGCGGAGCGGCTCCTCGGCTACTCCGCGAAGGAGGCGCTGGGCCGCCATGCCACCGTGTTCCTGGACCGGCAGCCGGGCGACACGGCGACTTCCGGGCACATCGCAGCGCGGCACCGGGACGGCCGCCGGGTGGCGGTCCGTGCGGCGGTCAGCCCGCTGGCCCGACCCGGCGGGGCCTGGCACTGGTCGGTGCGGTTGATCACCGAGTCGGACACTGCTCAGGAAGAGATCGACGCCGCCCTGCTCCAGGCCTTGCTGACCGCTTCTCCGCTCGGTGTGCAGGCCGTCGACGGCGACCTCCGGCTCATGCGTCTGAACCTCTCCGGTCCGGGAGTCCGCGGTGTCGTGGGTGCAGAGGCCATCGGCCGTCACATCCGCGACGTCGCGCCAGGCCTGATCGACGAGGGGGTCGAGCAGAAGGTCCGCCATGTGGTCGAGAGCGGTCGGCCCCTGAGTTTCCTGCACACCGGCCGGCCTCCCGCCGATTCCGACCACGATCATGTCTACTCGGTGACCCTGCTGCCCCTCAGGGACTCGGCGGGGCGCGGCATAGGGGCCCTCGTGGCCTCCCAGGACGTGACCGAGCGGGAGAGCGCCCGGGCCCGCCTGGACCTCCTGGTGGAGGCGGGCAACCGGATCGGGACCACGCTCGACGTCCTCACCACCGCGAAGGAGCTGGTCGCCGCCGCGGTTCCGGCCATCGCCGACATCGCCACGGTCGACGTGCTGGACGGCGTGCTCCACGGCGAGGCGTCCCCTCCGGGTCCGGTCCACGAGCAGACCCGGCTGAGACGTGCGGCTTTCCTGAGCGCCCGGGTGCCCGGCACCCAGCCCGCCTACGACACCGGTGAGCTGGTCGAGTACCTGCTCCCGTCCCACATCGCAGGCCTGACCGAGCTGCGCCCCATCCTGGTACGGCGCCTCGAAGCGGGCGAGATGCCCGTCGGCGACCGTCGCACCCCGCGCATCATCGCCGACGCGGCCCACTCCCTGATCGTCGTACCCCTCGCGGCCCGTGGTGTGGTCCTCGGCCTGGCCAGCTTCTACCGGGCACGAGAGCCGGATCCGTACGGCGAGGAGGACCTTGTCCTCACCTCCGAACTCTGCGCCCGGGCGGCCGTGTCCATCGACAACGCGCGTCAGTACACCCGGGAGCGCAACGCCGCCCAGTCCCTTCAGCGCGCCCTGCTGCCGCGGTCCGCGCCGCCGCAGAGCGCCGTGGAGGTGGCCTGGCGGCATGAATCGGCGTACAGCCCGGGGGACTGGTTCGATGTCATTCCCCTCTCCGGCGCGCGCGTCGCACTGGTCGTGGGCTGTATGGCCGGCCAGGGCATCGACGCCGCCGCCGCGATGGGGCAGCTGCGCGTGGCCATCAACACGCTCGCCACACAGGACCTCACCCCCGACGAACTGCTCGGCCAGCTGCACGATGTGGTGACGGGACGCCGCGACGAGCCCGCCGACGATCCACGCGCGGCATCGGCCGGGAGCCATATGCAGGGAGCGACCTGTCTGTACGCGGTCTACGACCCTGTCTCGCGCCGTTGCACGCTCGCCCGGGCCGGACATCCCGCGGCGGTGGTCGTGAGCCCGCAGGGCGAGGTCGAGATCCCCGACATCCCGGCGGGCCCCCCGCTGGGCACAGGGCATCCGCCGTACCGGACCGCGGACCTGGAACTGCCGGAGGGGACCACGCTCGGGCTGTTCACCGGCAGTGAGGCGCCCGCCGGGAAACCCGACCGGTCGCCCGCGGCCCGCGTTCTGGACCAGATCCTCAGCAGCAACCCGACCCGCACCCTGGAGGACAGCTGCGACGCGTTCCTCCACGCCTATGAACCCACCGCAGGTGAGGGTTTCCTTCTGCTGCTGGCCCGCACCCGGGCGCTGCCCGAGGACCGGGTGGCGACCTGGACCCTCCCGCCTGACCCGGAGGTCGTCACCACCGCCCGTTCCCTGAGCCTTCGGCAACTCGCCGACTGGGGCCTGGACGAACTGGATTTCACCACCGAACTGATCGTCAGCGAGCTCGTCACCAACGCCATCCGCTACGGGACCGGGCCTGTCGGCCTGCGCCTCATCCGCGACCGCGGGCTCATCTGCGAGGTCAGCGACGGCAGCAGCACCGCCCCGCATCTCAGGTACGCCTACGAGACGGACGAGGGCGGCCGGGGTCTCTTCCTGATCGCCCAGCTCGCCCACCGCTGGGGGACGCGCTACTCCGCCCGGGGAAAGACCATCTGGGCCGAGCAGACCATTCCTACCGGGTCCGGGTGAGACCTCGCGGGCCCGGGTGAGACCTCCCCGGGTCTGGATGAGACCTACTGGGTCCTGACGATCGGGGGTGGCGCCCAGGTGCCGTTGATCACGCTCTGCCGCGGCCAGTACATGCGCAGCATCACGTTGAACCGGCCGGACGGGGCCGGGAGCCAGTTGGCCTTCTTGTCCGCGGCCGGGGCGTCGTGCTGGATGTACAGATCCACCGAGCCGTCGGGGTTCGCGGTCGCTTCGGCCGTGTGTCCCACCTCGTACCGGTTGATCGGGTTCGGGACGAGGAAGCCGTCCGGGGTGTACATCGTCACCGACCAGAAGGCGTTCGCCGGAGGGGTCCTGCCCGGGGGGAAGTGAATCGTGTACCGGTCGGCGCCGCTGAGCTGCCGGCCCGTGCTGTCGACGAAGTTGATCGGGTAGACGGCGTCCTGGGGGAGGTTGGCGCCCAGGCCCTGCCAGCCGGTGGCCGCGCGCAGGGTGTAGTTCGTGCCGTAGGTGCCCAGGTCGGTGGCGACCCGCCAGCCGTTGACGTTCTTGCCGAGCCCCGTGACGGCCGCCTGGATCCGCTTCTGGCCCTCGGACAGGGACCGTTGCAGGGCCTTGGCGGTGTCGGGCGGCAGGGCGTCGAGGTCGAACGCCTTGCCGGGGTGGATGCCCAGCCGGGCGAGCTTGGCGACCACGGGGGCGTCCGCCGGGGCCGGCGGGTTGGCGGCCATCGCGGCGGCCAGGCGTGAGTAGAAGGCCTGGGCGTCCATCCGCTGCACCAGGTGCTTGGGCGCCGTGCCGGGGACGTTCGGGTCGACTCGCCCCTGCGGGGGCTTGTACGACGTGTCACCGTAGGCGCTCAACGGGCGGATGTCGTACTTGCTCACCAGTGCCTGCACCGCCGGCAGGTCCGAGGGGCCGTTGAGCTGGGTGCGGCCGAGGATCCACGCGGTGTCGGTGGGGGACTTGATCTGCTTCACCCCGGCCGGCAGTGTGCCGTGCCAGTCAGGGCCGGTGATGGCGTAGTCGCCCGCCTGTGTGCCGGTGGTGCGCTTGCCCACCGAGGCGATCACGTCGGTCCAGGCGCTGAGGATCGGCATGAGGTAGTAGCGGCCGGAGGTGTCGGGTACGTGCAGCACGACGGGTTCGGCGGACAGATCCAGCCAGGCCTGCGTGTACAGCGTGTCGACGTTGGGCGAGACCACGGACTTCTGATCGGGGCCCGGGACGCCGGCCGCCTTCGCGAACTGGTTGATCGGCGCCCTGATGGTGGAGGGGTCCGGGCCGGTCACGTTGGTCGACGACTGCTCCGTGGCCTTCATCAGTACCAGCGGGTAGCCGTAGACGTACGCCTGGACGGCGTCCTCGGTGAGGTCGTCCCGGGTGGGTGCGGTGTTCGCGGGCGCGGCCGTGAACAGGGCCAGGACCGTGGTGACCGCGGATGCGACCGCCGCACGGGTGAATGGACGACGCTCGACTGCGAAAGACATCCTGTACCTCCTGATGTCCGTCCGGCTCACGCGAACGATGACGCCGTGCGCGCGCGATCGACGCGCGTGACGGCGGGCGTGACGGCGGGCGTGACCGCGGTGCGGTGCGTGACCGCGGACGGACGGCAGCGGACATGCACGCCTGCGGTGTCAGCGCGCGACGGCCCGGGGCCGCATGGTCGCTGCTTCGAAGGGAGGGAGCGGCTTGATCAGGGGGTCGAGGATGCGGCGGGCTTCCTTCGCCGTGATGACGTCGGCGGGGTCGAGTTCGACGATCTCGGCCTTGTCCGGGTCGACCTCCCACACGTCCTCGCCGACGAGTCGGCAGCGGTCGTCGTAGGGCCAGACCATCTCTTCGTGCGCCCTGTAGACGTACATCGCCTCTTCGTGGTCGACGTCGAACCCGGCGGCTGCCAGCACCTTGCCCGGCTTGAACTGATGTCCGGTCATCCTGGAGGCGATCATGTGGTCGCTGACGGCGATCTCCTCGTCGTCGGTGTACATCACGCACTCGCCCGTCTCGGACCACTCCCGGTACAGGTTCCTGATCGCTTCCTGGCCCTCCAGCCGGGCGCTGATGCCCAGCGCGTGGAAGTGGTAGACGGGATTCTCCACCATCATCTCGGGCGCGAAGATCTCCTCGTAGCGCCCCGCGATCTCCAGATAACGGTGGCGGTGATACGCCTGGAGCATGAAGCGGTGCCGGGGGTTCTCGGTGGTCTCCAGCAGCCGTTCCACCGCGCCGTTCGTCTTGGTGATGTCCAGTTTCGTCATGGCGATCCGGCCCAACGTGCTCGACGGCGAAACACCCTCCACGGGCGAAACAGCCTTCACGGGCGAAACACCCTCCCAGCATGTGGTCCGTTCCGGTGACGGGCAACTCGAGGGGGCGGGCGTTCGGCCACGGCGTGCGCGCCGGCCGTGCCGGTCATGACGAAGCCCCCGGCGCGCTCAGCGGGGCGCCGGGGGCTTGTCGGAGAAGGGTGTCCGCGCGGGCGCTCAGCCCGTGTACGGCTCGGCCTTGAGGATCGTCACCGAGGCCTTCTTGCCGTTCGGCAGCTCGTACTCCGCGTCCTCACCCACCTTGTGGCCGATCACGCCGGAGCCCAGCGGGGACTGCGGCGAGTAGGTCTCGATGTCGGTGCTGGCGTACTCGCGCGAGGCCAGCAGGAAGGTCAGCGTGTCGTCCTCGTCACCGTCGAAGGCGATCGTGACGACCATGCCGGGCGCGACCGCGCCGTCCGCGGACGCCGGAGCCTCGCCGACCTGCGCGTTCTCGAGGAGCTGGGTCAGCTGGCGCACACGGAGCTCCTGCTTGCCCTGCTCCTCCTTGGCCGCGTGGTACCCGCCGTTCTCGCGCAGGTCGCCCTCCTCGCGCGCGGCCGCGATCTTGGCGGCGATCTCCGTGCGCGCAGGACCAGTAAGGTACTCAAGCTCGTCCTTGAGCTTGTTGTACGCCTCCTGGGTCAGCCAGGTGACGTTCTCGCTGGTCTGGGTCACAGGTGCTCCTCGTCGGTACTGGGAATACAAAGCATCGCCCTACCCAGAAGAATGTTCCCTCATGGATGGGCGAAACCACGAGCCTAACAATTCACGGGGGAAAGGGGGAGGACATAAGCCTCAGATTTGCGTCAACGCAGGTCAGCGCCCGCGTATTCCGCAGGGCACCGGAGCGTTCAGTCGGCGTGGCAGCCCAGCAGCTCGCCGGTCGTCCCCCGGGACGTCGTACGCAGTGTGAGGACCTTGTCGATCTGCTTGGCGTGCTCGTCGAAGCGGAAGTCGGCCCGGCCGACCTCGTCGCCGTCGGCCGCCTGTGAGCGCAGCGTGCAGTAGCCGCGGGTGCCGGCGTCCTTGTGGACCTCCAGATGGACCCGCACCGCGTTGTCCGAGGTCTCGAACGAGACGACCTGTGCGCTGATCTCGTTCTGCGCGACGTAGTGGTAGGCGAACCAGCCGATCAGTGCGAGCAGGACCGCGCCCAGGACGGCGCCCGTGATCTTGAGTTTGTGGTCGGCGCGCTCGTCCGAGGAGCGGCCGTAGCGGCCCTCGGGCAGCCGGGTGCTCGCCGTACTCATGATCGTCCTCTCGGCCGGTGCGGGACACGCGCCCCGCGAGGGGCTCCCGGAGCGGTACTCCGGAATTATTCCGCCCCCGATTCGGTCACTATAGAAGGCCCGGCGTGCCGCTCGGCCGCCGCCCCGTGACGACGGAGAGTCACCGGGGCGGTACCCGCTGACGCCCGCGGCCCCCGGGCACCGACCTGACCTTGAGGAATGAGCCTTGACTGACCAGCTGCGACTGATGGCCGTGCACGCGCACCCCGACGACGAGTCGAGCAAAGGCGCGGCCACCATGGCGAAGTACGTGTCCGAGGGGGTGGACGTGCTGGTGGTGACCTGCACGGGCGGAGAACGCGGCTCCATCCTCAACCCCAAGCTCCAGGGCGACAAGTACATCGAGGAGCACATCCACGAGGTGCGCAAGCGGGAGATGGACGAGGCCCGGGAGATCCTCGGCGTCACGCAGGAGTGGCTCGGCTTCGTCGACTCCGGACTGCCCGAGGGCGACCCGCTGCCGCCGCTGCCGGAGGGGTGCTTCGCCCTGGAGGACGTCGACAAGGCCGCCGGCGAGCTGGTGCGGAAGATCCGCGCCTTCCGCCCGCAGGTGATCACCACCTACGACGAGAACGGCGGCTACCCGCACCCCGACCACATCATGACCCACAAGATCTCGATGGTGGCGTTCGAGGGCGCGGCGGACACCGAGAAGTACCCGGAGGCGGAGTACGGCCCGGCGTACCAGCCGCTGAAGCTGTACTACAACCAGGGCTTCAACCGTCCCCGCACCGAGGCGCTGCACAAGGCCCTGCTGGACCGCGGCCTGGAGTCCCCCTACGGCGAGTGGCTGGAGCGCTGGGGCAAGTCCGGCCACAAGGACCGCACCCTCACCACGCACATCCCGTGCGCCGACTTCTTCGAGATCCGCGACAAGGCGCTGATCGCCCACGCCACGCAGATCGACCCCGACGGCGGCTGGTTCCGGGTGCCGATGGACGTCCAGAGGGAGGTCTGGCCGACGGAGGAGTACGAGCTCGCGAAGTCCCTCGTGGACACCTCGCTCCCCGAGGACGACCTCTTTGCGGGCGTCCGCCGGCCCTGAGGGACAATGCCTGACATGAGCGCAAGCGCGAGCCTGGCAACGACGCACCTGGTCACTCTGGCCGAGTTCGACAAGGACAAGGTCACCCCCGGCGTCCTCGGTTTCATCGTCTTCGCGGTGATGGCCCTGGCCGTGTGGGGCCTGATGAAGTCCATGAACCGCCACATGGGCAAGGTGGACTTCAAGGAGACCTCGGAGACCGAGACGAACACGCCCCGCAAGGGCGCCCCGGGAGGCGGCGGGGCCCAGCCCTCCAAGGGCTGACACAGCGGCTCACGCACGCCCGCTCCCACAGAGTGCGGTGCCCGTGTCACCCCGCGGGGCGACGTGACGCCACGCCCCCGGCCGCGTGACACGGGTCGCCTCGCCCTGCCGTGAGGCCGCCGCCCGGGTGGTCGTGCGTGCGCCGAACCCTCCCTGACGGGGCGGTCTCACCCCCGCACCCCCGCGACCTCCACCCCCATCACCTCGCGGGCGCGCCGGTCCGGCACCATGCCCAGACGCCAGGCCTGCCAGCCCGCCTCCAGGTCCACACCGCGCTCCAGCAGCAGCTGGTAGGCGTCGACGTACTGCTCCAGCTTGCCGTCCCGCAGCGCGTGTCCGGCGCGGCCCAGGGCGGACAGCTCCTCCTGGGCGACCGCCGTGCCGACCTCCACGCCGCCGGGCGCCGCGTACGGCAGCAGGGTGCAGCGCAGGAAACGCGCCCAGTCCTCGCCGCGGCGGTCGCCGTAGGAGGAGAACAGGGCGAGCGCCTCGTCGCACAGGGCCAGCGCCTGCCGGCTGCGGGCGTTGCCCGCGTCCACCACGGCCAGCTCCAGGCACGTCCAGGCCTCGCCGTGGGCGACGCCGATCCGCTGGAAGTCGGCGCGCGCGTCGGCCAGCAGCTGACGGGCGAAACCGGAGTTGCGCAGGGAACCCGTCTGCGCCGCCCGCTGGTCGCGGGTCACCCGCGCCGAGTGGTGACGGGCGCACGCCAGCCCGTACACGTCCCGCATCCGGGAGAACATCGTGCGCGCCCGCTCCAGCTCGCGCAGCGCCCGGTCCAGATCGCCGGTCTCCTCCAGCGCCTGACCCAGGTGGTACAGCGACCACGCCTCGCCGCGCGCGTCCTCGTTGTCACGGTGCCGGGCCGCCGCCCGGCGCAGCCCGTCCACCGCCTCGGAGCCGTCACCGGCCACCAGCCGGGCCCGCGCCAGCTGCGTCAGCGCCCACGCCTCGCCGCGCGCGTCACGGGTACGGCCGTAACGGTCCAGGGCCTGCCCCAGATCGGCCTCCGCGCGCTCCACCTCGCCCAGCCGCAGCGCGAGCTGGCCCAGCTGGAAGTGGGCCCACGCCTCACCGTGCACCGAATCGCCCTCCCGGTGCAGCACCAGCGAACGCGTCAGCAGATCCAGCGCCTGGGCCAGGTTCCCCCGGTCCCGTTCCACCGCCGCGAGCGCGTGCATCGTCCACGCCCGGTCCGTCGCCAGCTCCTCGGCCGCCTGGAGGTCCAGGGCCTCGCGCAGCCTGGCCGCCGCCTCCGTGAGATTGCCCTGGTGGTGCAGGGTGATCCCCAGGGAGTTCAGCGCACGCGCCGCGCCCGCGTCGTGATGGGCCTGCATGTACAGATCCACCACCGACGTCAGCGTGGTGCGCGCCTTGTCCAGCTCGCCCAGCTGACGGGCCGCGATACCGGTGCGCCACTGCACCGAACGGACCAGCAGCCCCTGGTCGACGGCCTGCGTCAGCTCGCTGATCTCACCCAGGCGGTACAAGTCGCCGCGCAGCAGGCAGTAGTCGCACAGCGCGCCCAGCAGATGCAGCACGGCCGCCTGGTCCACGCCCTCCGCGTGCTTCAGGGCCGCCGTGATGAAACTCGACTCGTCGTCCAGCCAGCGCAGCGCCTCGTCCAGGGAGGTGAAGCCGTGCGGGCTGAAGCGGTCCGAGCGGGTCGAGTTGTTGCCGTCGACCAGGCGCAGCACCGAGTCCGCCAGCTCGGCGTAGTTCCCGATCAGCCGCTCCTGCGCCGCCGTACGCTCGTCCGGGTCCTCCTCGTCCAGCAGCCGGGCGTGGGCGAAGTCCCGGACCAGGTCGTGCAGCCGGTAGCGGCTGCCCCGCACATGGTCGATCAGACCCGCCCGCGCGAGTTCCGCCAGCCGGCGGGACGCCTCCTCCTCGTCCGTGGCCAGCAGCGCGGCGGCCGCCGCCGCGCCCAGCGACGTACGGCCCGCCAGCGCGAGGCGGCGCAGCAGCCGCCGGGCCGGCTCCGGCTGGTCGGTGTAGCGCAGCCACAGCACCCGCTCGACGGGTTCCACCGGCCCGTACGCCCCGAGATCCGTGGCCAGTTGACGGGGCGAGCGCGGACCGAGCGAGGAGCCCGCGATCCGCAGCGCCAGCGGCAGCCCACCGCACAACTGACGGATCCGCTCGGCGGACTCCGCGTCGTACGGCCCCGAGACGTCCTGCGCCGCGGCACCCAGCAGTTCCTCCGCGCCCGCCTCGTCCAGGGCCTGGACCGGCAGCTGGTACACCCAGGCCGGCAGCTCGGCGGGCAGCCGCAGCGGCCTGCGGGCGGTGACCAGGACCAGGCTGTCGCAGCGCTCGGGGATCAGGGCGCGGACCTGCTCGGCGTCCGAGGCGTCGTCCAGCACGATCGTCACCGGCAGGCCCGTCAGATGCTGGTCGTACAGCTCGCCCAGCCGCTTGACCTGCTGATCGGCGGAGGAACGCTCACGGAACAGCAACTGCTCGCGGGGCGCGCCGAGCCGGTTCAGCAGATGCAGCAGGGCCTCGCGGGTGGTCAGCGGCGCCTCCTCCGTGTTGTCCCCGCGCAGGTCGACGACGACCGCGCCACGGAACTGGTCCTTGAGGTCGTGGGCCGCCCGGACGGCGAGAGTGGTACGGCCGGAGCCCGGCGCGCCGTGCAGCACGACGACCGTCGGCCGGGTCTCGCTGCTCGCACGGGCCGCCTGCACCCACTGCCGGATCCGCGCCAGCTCCTGCCGCCGGCCCGCGAACACGCCCTCCGGCTCGGGCAGTTGCCCGAACGACTGCTCCAGAACGCTGCGCCTGCGGGCCGCCGCGCTCTTGTCCGTGCCCCGCAACCGGGGCGCCGCCTTCTTCGGCGCCGTGGAGGCGGTGAGCACGCGTTGCTGATCGATGAAGGGACGGATCCCGCGCACCTCCAGCGCGGTCAGCCACTGCAACCGCAGCTGCTCGGCGCCACCGGGCTGACCGGCTGCGCCCGCCCGGTGGTGGGCCGCGGGCAGATGCGCCGCCGTCACCTTCACGACGGTGGCCGCCGCGCCCACCACACCGGCCACGACGCCCGCGCCGACGGCGGTACCCGGGCCGGTACCGAGGGCGGCATCGGCCACGGCGGCGGCGCACGCGGCGACGACCGCGACCATCAGCGCGGTCCCGGCCCCCTCCCGCGCATACCGCTGCGCGAAGGTGAGCTGCCCGGCCGCCGCCTCGTCCAGAGCCCGGGTGTACGCCTCGTACTCCTCGGCCGCCGGCTCCGCGAGGGTGTCCAGGGCCGCCCGGGCCCGCGACAGCAGCACCCCACCGTCCACCCGGCCACCCGACCGCCGCACCTCCTCCTCCACGGCCCGAGCCAGCAACCGCTCGGCCTCCACCCGATGCCCGTCCCGCATGAACCGTCCCCCTCCGGCGACAACTCCTGTGCGTACGAGTGTCCTTCGCGCCATCCACGAACGCGAGGGGGCGGCGATCACGGCGGTGGAGGCGGGGCGTACCACCCGGCGGCGATCACGTTCCGTGCCTGGCCGGTGCGGGTGAGGCAGGATGGGGGTATGCCGAACCGACTGGCTCATGAGACGTCTCCGTATCTGCTCCAGCACGCCGACAACCCGGTCGACTGGTGGCCCTGGTCGGGGGAGGCGTTCGAGGAGGCACGCAGGGCGGACAAGCCCGTGCTGCTGAGCGTCGGGTACTCGAGTTGTCACTGGTGTCATGTGATGGCTCACGAGTCCTTCGAGGACCGCGGCACCGCCGACTACCTCAACGAGCACTTCGTCAATATCAAGGTGGATCGTGAGGAGCGGCCCGACGTCGATGCCGTGTACATGGAGGCGGTGCAGGCGGCCACCGGGCAGGGTGGGTGGCCGATGACCGTGTTCCTGACGCCGGACGCGGAGCCGTTCTACTTCGGTACGTACTTCCCGCCCGAGCCGCGGCACGGCATGCCGTCCTTCCGGCAGGTGCTCCAGGGCGTGCGGCAGGCCTGGGAGACGCGGCGGGAGGAGGTCGGCGACGTCGCCGGGAAGATCGTGCGGGACCTGGCCCAGCGGGAGATCGACTTCGGCGGGACCCGGACGCCGGGCCCGGAGGAGCTGGGGCAGGCGCTGCTCGGGCTGACCCGTGAGTACGATCCGCGGCGCGGCGGATTCGGCGGGGCGCCGAAGTTCCCGCCCTCCATGGTGCTCGAGTTCCTGCTGCGCCACCACGCCCGCACCGGCTCCGAGGGGGCCCTGCAGATGGCTCGGGACACCTGCGAGCGGATGGCCCGCGGCGGCATCTACGACCAGCTCGGCGGCGGCTTCGCCCGCTACTCCGTCGACCGTGACTGGGTGGTGCCGCACTTCGAGAAGATGCTGTACGACAACGCGCTGCTGTGCCGTGTCTACGCCCACCTGTGGCGCACCACGGGATCCGACCTGGCCCGGCGGGTCGCCCTGGAGACCGCGGACTTCATGGTCCGTGAACTGCGCACCGAAGAGGGCGGGTTCGCCTCGGCGCTCGATGCCGACAGCGACGACGGGACGGGCAGGCATGTGGAGGGCGCCTACTACGTCTGGACCCCGGAGCAGTTGCGCGACGTCCTCGGTCCCGAGGACGCCGAGCTCGCCGCACAGTACTTCGGGGTGACCGTGGAGGGCACCTTCGAGCACGGGTCCTCCGTCCTGCAACTTCCACAGCAGGACAGCGTGTTCGACGCCGAGCGGATCGCCTCCGTACGGCGCCGGCTGCTCGGCGCGCGTGCCGGGCGGCCCGCCCCGGGCCGGGACGACAAGGTCGTCGCCGCCTGGAACGGCCTGGTGATCGCCGCCCTCGCCGAGACCGGCGCGTACTTCGACCGGCCCGACCTGGTCGAGGCCGCGGTCGGCGCCGCCGACCTCCTCGTACGGCTGCACATGGACGAGCACGCCGGGCTGTCGCGCACCAGCAGGGACGGTCGCGTCGGAGCGAACGCCGGCGTACTGGAGGACTACGCCGACGTCGCCGAGGGCTTCCTCGCGCTGGCGTCGGTCACCGGCGAGGGCGTCTGGCTGGACTTCGCGGGCCTGCTCCTCGACCACGTCCTGACCCGGTTCGCCGACCCGGAGTCGGGTTCGCTGTACGACACCGCCGCCGACGCCGAGAAGCTGATCCGCCGGCCCCAGGACCCCACCGACAACGCCGCCCCTTCCGGCTGGACGGCGGCGGCCGGCGCCCTGCTCGCCTACGCCGCGCACACCGGTTCGGAGGCCCACCGCACCGCCGCGGAACGGGCGTTGGGGGTCGTGCAGGCGCTCGGCCCGCGTGTGCCGCGCTTCATCGGCTGGGGGCTGGCCGTCGCAGAGGCGGCGCTCGACGGGCCGCGCGAGGTCGCGGTCGTCGGGCCGTCGCTCGCCGACGAGGCCGCGAGGACCCTGCACCGTACGGCACTTCTGGGCGCCGCCCCCGGCGCCGTGGTCGCCTACGGCGTCCCCGGCAGCGACGAGTTCCCCCTGCTCGCCGACCGGCCCCTCGTCGGCGGCGCGCCGACGGCGTACGTCTGCCGGAACTTCACCTGCGACGCGCCGACGACCGACCCGGAGCGGCTGCGGGTCGCGCTCGGCGGCTGACGCGGCCGGAACGACCGGCACGGCTCACATCGGCCGGGTGGCCGGGTGGCCGGGCGGCCGGGTGGCCGGGCGGTCCTGCGGGGTGTCAGCCGTGTCAGCCGCGGTCCGCGTCCGCGTCCGCGTACTCCGTGAGCGCGCGCCGCACGATCGCCTCCAGCTGGTCGTGGTGGGCGCCCTTCCAGTAGGCGCGGCCACAGGAGCGGCACTGGGCGAA
The DNA here is from genome assembly GCF_040628575.1 of Streptomyces sp. NPDC006393. Taxonomy (NCBI): domain Bacteria; kingdom Bacillati; phylum Actinomycetota; class Actinomycetes; order Kitasatosporales; family Streptomycetaceae; genus Streptomyces; species Streptomyces sp. NPDC006393. Next base: position 6,182 of record NZ_JBEXZD010000041.1, on the reverse strand, counting down.
GACGTCGTACGTGCGCCGGGTGCCGTGTTCCAGCTGGTCGGCGACCTCTTCCTTGGTGGCCTCCTTCAGCAGGCCGTTGCAGGCGGTGCAGCGGGTCCAGGGCCGCAGCTCGGGGTGGAAACGGTCGAGGACGTCGCGGAGCTGCTCGTCGGGGCGGGTGCTGTAGACGAAGGCGCCGGCCCACAGTTCGCGGCGGCGCAGCAGGCCCCGGTCGCGGCTGAGCATGACCCGTTTCTCCGCGGCCGAGCGGGCGGCGAGCGCCGCGTCGCCGATGTCCGTCGACTCATACGCCGTGTCCACGCCGAGCAGGCGCAGGCGCCGGGCGAGGGTGCCGAGGTGGACGTCGAGGAGGAAGCGGAGGGGAGCGCCGGGCACCTGCTGGGGGCGTTCGACCGGCCGCACCGCCACAAAGTCGCCCGCGGCCGGGACGTACGACGGCGGCACCTGGCGGCCGTCCACCACCAGCGCCCCGACCTCGGTCAGCGGCACGCCCAGCGACTCCACGACGTGGCCGAGGGAGGAGACGCCGTCGGTCGGGACCTCTCCGGCTCCCCGGCGCCGGCCGTTCGGGAGGAAGAGGGCCAGCTCGGGGGCGAACTCGACATGGATCTCGGGACCGTTCACCCGGTCAGGATGTCACGGAAGGGGCGGCGGGGCTCAGGGGTTTCCGGTGGGCAGGCCGTGCTCCAGGACGTCCAGGGCGCGGTCCACGAGGTCGGCCAGTTCGCCCTCGAAGCCGGTCTCCGCCCAGTGCATGTAGACCTCCATCAGGCCGCCGGTGAGGGACATGGCGTAGACGCGCACGTCGAGGCTGTCCGGGTCCAGGCCGGTGCGTTCGGCGATGGCCCCGCGGAGCATCCGCCCGGTCTCCGACATGCTCTCGACCATTCGGGAGCGGACGGCCGGGACCTGGATCCCGAGGTGCGCCCGCATCCGGACCACCTCGGGATCCTCCGCCATCATCGTGTCCAGGGACATGCGGATGACGTGCCGCAGCGAGTCCATCCACGGCTCGTCGGCGGGCCGTGCGCGCAACTCCTCCAGCATCAGGGGGTCGTACTCGTCCGTGAGGACGATGTCCTCCTTGGTCGGGAAGTAGCGGAAGACGGTCGACGGCGACACCTCGGCCCGGTCGGCGATCTGCTCGATCGTCGTGGCGTCGTACCCCTGCTCCCTGATCAGCGCGTATGTCGCGTCGCGGATCGCCTCGCGGGTCTTGATCTTCTTGCGCTCACGAAGTCCCAGCTGGGGGCGGTCGGCGGGGGAGAGGCGGGAACGTGCGGCCGTCATGGGGTTCATTGTCGGGCATCCTCCACCGGGGCGGCCACGTCGGGGGTGACGCTTTCCGGACCCGCGTCCGCGTCCGTGTCCGTGCCCGGTTCCGGTCCCGTGGGCGGCGCGGGTTCGGTTGCCGTGGGCGGCACGGGCGTCGCCCTCGGCAGGAAAGCCGCCGCCAGCAGCGCGGCGACCAGCGCGGCGATGCCGCACACCAGCAGGACCACGCCCATGCCGTGGACGTACGCGCTGTCCGCGGAGGCCGCGAGCCGAGCCGAGCCCAGCTTCGCGCCGATCAGGTGCGCGGCGACGACCGAGTCACCGGCGGTGTCGGCGGCCCGTGCGGGCAGCCCCGTGACGTCGAGTCGGTCGCGGAAGACGCCGGCGAGCAGGCTGCCGAGCAGGGCGATGCCGATGGCGGCGCCGACCTGGCGCAGCGTCATCAGCAGCCCCGAGCCGCTGCCGGCCCGGTCGCGGGGCAGGGTGCCGAGGGCGCCGTCCATCGCGGGCACGACGGAGAACCCGAATCCGACACCGGCGATCGAGAGCCACAGCGCGGTGAAGCCGTAGCCGGAGTCGACCGTCGTACGGCTGCCGAGCAGCGCGGCGAAGGCCAGCACCACCAGGCCGGCGCTCACCACGGCACGCGGGCCGAACCGTGCGACGACCGGCTGTGTGCCCCTCGCGGCGATCATCAGGCCGCCCATCATCGGCAGCAGGCGCAGACCGGTGCCGAAGGCGTCGTGGCCGAGGACGGCCTGGAGATACGGGGGCAGTACGAACAGCAGGCCCGACAGGACGAACATCACCAGGGTGGCGGCGAGCGTGTTGAACAGGAAGCCGCGCTGGGCCAGCAGCGTCATGTCCAGCATGGGGCGTACGGCCCGCCGCTCGCGCAGCACCAGCGCGGTGAGCAGCGCCGCGGCCGCGCCGGACATCGTGAGCACCAGAGGGTCGCCCCAGCCGCGGTCGGGTGCCTCGATGATGGCGTAGACGAGGGCGCCGAGGCCGGTCGCGGTGAGCGCGGTGGACAGGGCGTCCACCTTGGGGGAGGCGGGGTCGCTGGTCTCCGGGAGCAGGAGCACGCAGGCGGCGATGCCGATCGCGGCCATCGGGACGTTGACGAGGAAGACCGAGCCCCACCAGAAGTGGTTCAGCAGCCAGCCGCCGATGATCGGGCCGAGCGGCAGGCCGAGCGCGGAGGCGGCGGAGATGATGCCGACGGCCTTGGTGCGCTCGCCGGGTCCGAAGAGCGAGGGCAGCACGGAGAGCGCGAGCGGGGTGACGAGCGCTCCGCCGACGCCCATGAAGGCGCGGGCCGCGATGACCCAGTTCACGTCCCCGGCCAGCGCCCCGACCAGCGAGCCGGCGAGGAAGACCCCGAGCCCGGTGATCAGCATCCGGCGGCGCCCGAACCGGTCGCCGAGCAGCCCGGCCGGGAGCATCAGCGCGGCGAAGACGACGACGTACGCGTCCGCCATCCACTGCTGCTGGCCGGTGGTGGCGCCGAGTTCGCCGGCCATGGTCGGCAGTGCCACGTTGAGGATCGTCATGTCGAAGCCGAGCGTGAGCATGCTCGCGACCAGGGCCCCCAGGGCCCACCAGCGGCGCGGGTCGCGTCGCGCGTCTTCCGCCTGAGTGACAGTAACCATGAAATGAGAGTAACTCTCAAAATATAGGTGCTGTCAATCGGGATCGACATCGGCTTTCGGACGCACCAAAAAGGCCACGGCTCGTGTGAGCCGTGGCCTGAGGGGCCGTGAGGGGCGGGCGGGCCGCGAGGGGCCGCCGTGAGGGGTGCGAGGGGCGGCCGTGAGGGGTGCGAGGGGTCAGGCGTGCTGGTACGCGACCAGCGAGATCCCGACGTAGTGCACCACGAAGGCGGCCAGCGTGAAGGAGTGGAAGACCTCGTGGAAGCCGAACCAGCGCGGGGACGGGTTCGGGCGCTTGATGCCGTAGACGACGCCGCCCGCGCTGTAGAGGAGTCCGCCGACGATCACCAGGACCAGGACCGCGATGCCGCCGGTGCGCAGGAAGTCCGGCAGGAAGAACACGGCCGCCCAGCCCATCGCGATGTAGCAGGGGGTGTAGAGCCAGCGCGGGGCTCCGACCCAGAAGACGCGGAAGACGATGCCGGCCAGGGCCGCCGCCCAGATCCCCCACAGCAGCCACTGGCCCTTGGCCCCGGGCAGGAGCAGCAGGGTCAGCGGCGTGTAGGTGCCCGCGATGATCAGGAAGATGTTCGCGTGGTCGAGGCGTCGCAGGACGCCGCCCAGGCGCGGGCCCCAGTTGCCCCGGTGGTAGAGCGCGCTCACCCCGAACAGCAGGCAGGCGGTGAGGACGTAGACGCCGCAGGCGATCCGGCCGCGGCTGGAGTCGGCCAGCGCGGTGAGCACCAGGCCCGCTATGAGCACGGCGGGGAACATGCCCAGGTGCAGCCAGCCGCGCAGCTTGGGCTTGACCGGATGCGGCAGGGAGAGCGCCGCCGGACCGCGGCCACCGGCCGGCTTGTCCAGGGGCGCGTCGGAGGCGGACGCAGTCATGCGGGGCATCGTACCTACGTCACCGTAAGTCGGGTGTGAGCGCACAGCGTGAGCGACCGGTGATCGCGTAGCGGCCCCGGAACGCAAAAAGTCCTTCTGTGGAACCCAAGGTGGACGCAAAGAATCACGGAAACCGTGGCCTTCCTCACGTTGCTCACCTGTGCGGCCCTCTGGACAGATGGGCGCAGTAGTCGGATGATCAAATGAGTGCGGTCGGCACCGGATGAGCGGCTGCGAAGCATCCGGGTCGAAGCCCCCACGGGGCGACAAGACAAAAACCCCTCATTTAGGAGCGATCGTGGCGCGCGACATCGCGGCTCCCCCCGTCATCCCGACCAACCACCAGGACCTGATCTCGTGGGTGAACGAGATCGCGGAACTCACGCAGCCGGACAACGTGGTCTGGTGTGACGGATCCGAGGCCGAGTACGACCGACTGTGCGAGGAGCTCGTCCAGAAGGGCACGTTCAAGAAACTCGACCCGATCAAGCGCCCCAACTCCTACTACGCGGCCTCGGACCCCTCGGACGTGGCCCGCGTGGAGGACCGCACGTTCATCTGCTCCGAGAAGGAGCAGGACGCCGGACCCACCAACCACTGGAAGGCCCCCGCCGAGATGCGGGAGATCTTCCAGGGCACGGACGGCAAGGGCGGCGTCTTCCGCGGCTCGATGAAGGGCCGGACGATGTACGTCGTCCCGTTCTGCATGGGGCCGCTGGGCTCTCCGCTCTCCGCGATCGGCGTCGAGATCACCGACTCCGCCTACGTCGCCGTGTCCATGCGCACCATGACCCGCATGGGACAGCCGGTCCTCGACGAGCTCGGCGACGACGGCTTCTTCGTCAAGGCCGTGCACACCCTCGGCGCCCCGCTGGAGCCGGGCCAGGCGGACGTCCCCTGGCCGTGCAACTCCACCAAGTACATCTCGCACTTCCCCGAGAGCCGCGAGATCTGGTCCTACGGCTCCGGCTACGGCGGCAACGCGCTGCTGGGCAAGAAGTGCTACGCCCTGCGCATCGCCTCCGTCATGGCCCGTGACGAGGGCTGGCTGGCCGAGCACATGCTGATCCTGAAGCTCACCCCGCCCACCGGTGAGTCCAAGTACGTCGCCGCCGCCTTTCCGAGCGCCTGCGGCAAGACCAACCTCGCCATGCTGGAGCCGACGATCTCCGGCTGGACCGTCGAGACCATCGGCGACGACATCGCCTGGATGCGGTTCGGCGAGGACGGCCGCCTGTACGCGATCAACCCCGAGGCCGGCTTCTTCGGCGTGGCGCCCGGCACCGGCGAGCACACCAACGCGAACGCCATGAAGACCCTGTGGGGCAACTCCGTCTTCACCAACGTCGCCCTCACCGACGACGGCGACGTGTGGTGGGAGGGCATGACGCCGGAGACCCCGGCCCATCTGACGGACTGGAAGGGCCGCGACTGGACCCCGGACTCCGCCGAGCCCGCCGCCCACCCCAACGCCCGCTTCACCACCCCCGCCTCGCAGTGCCCGATCATCGCGCCCGAGTGGGAGGACCCCAGGGGCGTGCCGATCTCGGCGATCCTGTTCGGTGGCCGCCGGGCCAGCGCGGTGCCGCTGGTGACCGAGTCCCTCGACTGGAACCACGGCGTCTTCCTCGGCGCCAACGTGGCCTCCGAGAAGACCGCGGCGGCCGAGGGCAAGGTCGGTGAGCTGCGCCGCGACCCGTTCGCCATGCTGCCGTTCTGCGGCTACAACATGGGCGACTACATGGGCCACTGGATCGAGATGGGCCGGACGGCGGTCGCCCGCGACGGCGACGAGTCCAAGCTGCCGAGGATCTACTACGTCAACTGGTTCCGCAAGAACGACGAGGGCAAGTTCGTCTGGCCCGGCTTCGGCGAGAACAGCCGCGTGCTGAAGTGGATCGTGGAGCGCCTGGAGGGCAAGGCCGAGGGCGTCGAGACCCCGATCGGCATCCTGCCGACCAGCAAGTCGCTGGACACCGACGGCCTGGAGCTGTCCGCCTCCGACCTGGAGTTCCTGCTCACGGTCGACAAGGACGTCTGGCGCGAGGAGGCCGCCCTGGTCCCCGAGCACCTGAACACCTTCGGCGACCACACCCCGAAGGAGCTGTGGGACCAGTACCGGGCGCTGGTCGAGCGCCTGGGCTGAGACCCCGCCCTCCGCGTCGTCCCGGGCGGCCGCCCGGGCGACACGAACTCCGCGGCCGGCCGCGACTTGCCCTGACCTGCGATGTCGCTCCGGCCGGCCGCGGCGCGGCCAGGCCCGGTAGGGCCTCAGGGGCCGGGTCGGCGTCCCCGAACAGGTCACGCAGGACCCGGTCGGCCTCCGGAGCCTCGGGGGCGATCCCGCGCTCGCGCGCCTTCCCG